>JAHFHI010000064.1:5447-7014 GCA_023246995.1 Candidatus Omnitrophota bacterium | reverse complement strand
AAGAACCTTAAAACCAAAATTGAACAAATCCTACCGCCGGAATTAAAACCCGACGACGTTTTGGATAAGGCCGGCATGGAGGTCCGCTTTGATCCCGAAAAAAAACAATGCTGGCTTACTCAAGAGGTGGAATTGACGCCGAAGGAAACCCGAACTTTTGAAGTTGCGATTCGCAACGTCTGGGCGATTTCCGGGGATGAGATCGGGGAGGTCCGAGCCGAACTCGAGAAAGGCGCGGCCGCACTCAAAACTACCAAGTATGCGGCTACGGGGAAACTCGTTTTTGAAAAAGCCATGGAGACGCTTGGCCGGATCGAAGAAGAGGAGTCGAAGGCCATCGGGATCAAACAGCGTATTGAGCTTTACCGCGCGCACCGAAAAGAGCTGGATAATCTGCGCACCAACACCTTTTCTCTTTTAGGCATGCAGCGTTTCGAAGAAGAAAATAAATCGGGAGTGCGGGAAGTGCAGTTTATGATCGTGGCCCAGAACCCGTCGGACTCCCAAACGCAAATGATGGTCCGCTCGCTTCTTCCCAAAGAAATCACCGGTGAGGATGTGCTTAACAAACAGGGCTTTAAATTGCTCTATGACGAGCGCGAAGGCCGCCACGGCCTTGAGAGGGAAGATTCTTTCGGCCCTAAGGAAGAGAAAAAATACGTCATCACCCTGCGGGATGTCTGGTTTATTCCGGCCGCAGAGCTCGGACTTGTCAAGACGCAGACCGAAAAACTTATGGTGCTCTTTAAGGGAAGCCCCTACGAGGCTTTTGCCAAGCAGCGCGGGGACTATATCCAGAAAGCGGTTTCCGAGATAAACCTGCTCCAGACCGAAGTGGCTTCCTCAACGGCCATTGAAGACCGCGCCCGGGCTTATGTCTTAAACAGCCAGCGCCTTGAGATGGCCAAGAAAAAGATGCATGAGCTTCAGGACATGGTGCTTGAGCTGTCGCTTAAGCAAACCGACTCGGCCATGGGAAAACTCCGGAACCTCCTGGTTAAAAAACTGGTCAAACTGGTTCAATCGAAAAGCCTGGTCGTGATGGCCATGGGCGTCAACCCGAATACGCCTATGGTCTGGTGGCTTATCATCGGCACACTCCTTTTCCTCGCCCTTTTGAGCGGAACTTTTTATTTTACGTGGCTTAAGAAACTTCAGGAGCAGAAGTGGATCAAAAAAAAGGAAGCGCCGGCTAAAATCGCGAAAGCGGCATAGGCGGGGCGCAAAATCATGGTCGATCTTCAATATAAAGAATACGGAATGGTCAAGGCTGTGAGCGGGTGCATCTGCAAAGTCATCGAGTTTCAGAGCTGTTTTTTGGGACAGCTGGTGCGCTTGGGACGGGGAAGTGAAGGAATCATCATGGGTTTTGACCTCGAAACCGCGCAGGTGCTGGTCGTCAAGGAAAACGAGCCGATTACGCCGGGTAAAAAAGTGATCGCGACACTCGAGCCTTTCAACATGCCGGTGGGCGACAAACTGATCGGAAGGATCGTGAACCCCCTTGGGGACCCCATGGACGGCATGGGCCCGGTGGAAAATTCAGGGGCCATTTCCTATTTTAACG
>JAHFHI010000064.1:0-5437 GCA_023246995.1 Candidatus Omnitrophota bacterium | reverse complement strand
GGGAAGGCTTGAGCCGAAGTTTCGAGACAGGAGTGAAGCTGATTGACTCCATGCTCCCCCTCGGAAAAGGCCAGCGCTCGCTTATTCTGGGGGACAAAATGACCGGTAAGACCACGGTCGGCACCGACATCATCATGAATCAAAAGGGGAAAGATGTTATCTGCATCTACTGCGGGATCGGGAAAACCAAGTCCGCCATGGGCAAGGTCGTGGATATTTTCAAGGAGCACGGATGTTTTGACTACACGATCATCGTGCTCGCATCCGCGTCAAGCTCGCCCGGGCTCCAGTATCTGGCGCCTTATGCCGCCTGTTCGGTCGGCGAATATTTCATGCACCGCGGCCAGGATGTTTTTGTTTTCTTTGACGATTTCACCAAGCACGCGTGGGCCTACCGGGAGCTTTCGCTTCTGATGGAAGTGCCGCCCGGCCGCGACTCCTACCCTGGGGACATCTTTTTTCTCCACTCACGCATGATCGAGAGGGCGGCCCAGCTAGACAAGGCGCACGGCCGCGGCTCCATGACTTTTATCCCGGTGGTCGAGCTTCTTGAAGGCGACCTTACGGCCTTTGTGCCGACCAATCTTGTATCCATGACCGACGGGCAGCTTTTCTTGAACGCCGCGCTTTTTAACGAGGGGTTCCGGCCCGCCGTGGACGTCGGTCTTTCGGTTTCGCGTGTCGGCAGCAAGGTCCAGTGGAAGGCGACTAAGGCCGTCACCAAATCCCTGCGTATGGAATTTATCCAGTTTAAGGAACTTTTACGCACGAGCAAACTTCAGGCCGGAGGTCAGTCGGAGGAATCACGCGAGGCCATGCGCAAGGGCCGCGTGCTTCAGGCGATGCTCACGCAGCCGGCCGGAAAACCCGTGAGGCTTGAGATTGAAATCATGATTTTTTACGCCAAGGACCAGCAGCTTTTAAACAAACTCGAAAAGGAGCACGCGGATGAGTTCTTAAAAGGCATCGAGGACTATGTTCGCCAAAACGACCCCGGCCTGATGGATCTTATCCGCGCCACCAAGGATTTAAACGACGAGATCAAGCGCCGGATCACCAAGGTGGTATCCGATTATGTGAAGGTTATCGTCGAAAAATTCAAGGAAGATGACGAAGAAGCGGAGGCCGCGTAAAGCTCATGGCCCTGAAGTTTCCTTTGAGAATTCTTAGCCTGCGGGGGATTGTTTTTGAGGAAGAGGTGGAATCGGTCTATATCTTCGGCGCGGATGGGGAATTTGAGCTTCTGGCGTATCATTTTCCGCTGCTAGCCGAGATCCCGGAGGGGGAGATCCAAATCGCGCATCATGACCCCGTGCCCATCAAAGTCGGGGTGATCATGTTTAAGGACAACAAGTGCACGGTGATTTGTGAAACTGACACCGACGTCACGATGAAAAAACGCTGGGATGATATCACCTGACCCATGAACCAGGAAACGGCAGTCACGCTTGTGATGATCGGAGCGATTCTCGGGCCCGCGCTCGTGATCGCGGTTATCGGCGCGGCTTCGGTGAAGGCGCTCGGGCGCAACCCTTCGGCCGCGCCCAAGATCTATATGGGGGTCATTTTAATGATTGTGTTCGCGGAAGCAACCTCGGTGATGGCGATTCTTGTGACCTTTCAGGTTTTTGGGAGCCGGTAAACTAAGGTGAGGGCAATCGGATGATGATCCTACAGTTTTTAGTGCTGCAAATTCTGGTCTTCGGGGCGGTTTTGTTTTTTTTGAAAAAAATCCTTTACGGTGATACCGAGAGCGCCATTAACCGCCTCGGGACGACTTATCAGGATCTCCTCAAAAAACAGGCGGACCTCACCCAGCGTCTTGAGAGCGCGGAAAAAGAATACCAGGCCAAGCGCGAAGAGGCCCTGGCGGTCAGTGAAAAGCTCAAAACCGAGGCCATGGATGAGGCGCGTAAAAAAGAAGACGATGTCCTTAAAAAAGCGCGCGCGCAGGCTGATGAAATCGTGAGCAAGGCGCACGGTTCGGAAGAGGAATTCCGGCGGGAAATTAATAATGAAGTCAACCGCAAGATGATCGATTTTGTGGCGGAGCTTCTGAAGTCGGTCTTCGACGATTCCACGCGGCAGATGATTCATGACGAACTTGTCACGAGTTTCATTGCCAGGGCCAAGGATATGGACCTTTCGGCGGCCGGCGCGAGCACGGAAATGATCCTGCGCACCGCTTTTCCTTTGAGAAAAGAGCAAACCGACAAATTGAACGTTCTTTTGGTGACGAAATTAAACCGCCCCGTGACTTTTCACGAGGTGACCGACGCAGAGCTTCAGGCCGGGCTTGTGATGCAGTTTGGGACCCTGCTTCTGGAGGGGGCGCTTTCAAGCGCGCTTAAGGCCGCCGCTGAAAAAGCGAAGCTGAAGTTTTGAGTTGAGAGCCGTATTTTTATAGGCAGTTCCTTCTCCCCTTGGGGAGAAGGCTCGGATGAGGGGATAGAAAAACCTCGCGTTACCCTCACCCCTGCCCTCTCCCATGGGGAGAGGGGGAATTTTCAGAACTCGAGTTAAGCAGTTTGAGTCCGGCACTTTTTTAGAATAGCCTTCGCCTCCTTGGGGGGGAAGGCCAGGATGCGGGGAGAGGAAAAAGTTAATCCGAAGAGGAGGGTTTTGACCCGTGGGAAAGGCCATGAGGCTGAAGGGCGATCTCGATGATGTTGAGGCGCTCCTTGAAATTATCTCGGTGCTGCGCGACGTTTCCACCAACCGTTTCTATCAATTCAGCCAGCGCAAGACCAATTACACGAGCTTCCTGGAAGCCTTTCTTGACTATTTCGGCATGATCGGGAATGTGGACACGAAATGCCCGCTGGTCAAAAACGACAATCCGAATGTGGACCTGCTTGTGATCGCGTCCGACTTGGGATTTATGTCCCAGCTAAACGGCCGGGTGGGCTCGGCGGCTTTCAAGGAATACCAGAAGTACCCGAGAATTAACGCGATTTGCCTGGGCAAGCGCGCGAGCGACAAGATGAAAGGGCTCGGGATGCAGTTTGAAAAAATATTCACGCTTAACGAGATTCCGGACCGCTATGAAATGGCGCTTCAGATCCGGGAATATTTGGTGGGCCGCATGCTGCGCGGGGAATCCGGAAAAGCGATTGTGGTCTATCTTTGGGCCAAGACCTTCAGTATCTTAAAGCCCCGGGTCGTGACGCTGCTTCCGGCCTCCGAACTTCTGGCCGGAGAGGAAGAAGACGCAGACGGCGTGGTCCAGGCCCGGCAGGGAGGCCCGGCGACTGCCAAAAAGGAAAAATTTATTTTGGAGTCCAGCATCGACCATCTCATGCGGGGACTTGCCGATATCTGGGTGCACTCCCGGCTCTATGAAATGATCAACGACCTCCAGCTGGTCGAATTCGCGGCCCAGTCGCAGCAGCTCGAGTCCGCGATCGAGGGGCTCTCTTCAGAAAAAAAAGCGCTCACGGTCAGCGTTCGCAAGGCCACCCGTGAGGAACTCAACAAAGCCATCCGCGAAGTTTTTACCCAGGTGGCCATGATGAAACGCAGGTAAGCGGATGTCCGGTCCAGGTTCCCAGAACTCCGAACCCGATTTAACCATTCCCTGTTACGGGAAGATCATCCTGGTGCGCGGCCCGGTGGCGGATGTGCGTTTTGAAAAACCGACCGATATCCCGGCCCTCTACGATATCCTGATGGGCCGGGCCATTGACGGCAGGAAAATCGTGCTCGAGGTGGCCGAGCATCTCGGGAAAAACGACGTTCGCTGTATTTCCCTTTCCGACACGCTGAATCTCCAGCTGAACTCCGTCATTCTCAATACACGGAAATCGGTTTCGATCCGGGTCGGGGATGAACTTTTCGGCCGCATCATTAACGTCTTCGGAGACCCGGTGGATGGGATGGCTCCTTTTACGGATACCGAGTTTAAGGTCACGCGCAAACCACCCCGGCAGGAGGTTTTTAATATTCAAAGCAAATTCAGTCTGAAGCCCCAGGTGCTTGAAACCGGGGTCAAATTTGTGGATATTCTCTACCCCCTGTGCCGGGGCAGTAAAATGGGGATTCTCGGGGGCGCCGGCTGCGGCAAAAGCGTTATCATTCTTGAGCTCATCAATAACATCGTCAAAAAATATGACGGCGCGTGCGTGTTCGTGGGAATCGGGGAGCGCATCCGCGAAGGAAACGACCTTTTCTTCGAACTGAAGGAGAACCATCTGCTCCACCGCGTGAAACTCGTCTTCGGGCAGATGAACGAGCCGCCCGGAGCGCGTTTTGAGTGCGTCAACACAGGGATCACCCTGGCCGAGGAGCTTGCCGAGCAGAATAAAGACGTGCTGCTTTTCATGGATAACGTCTTCCGCTTCATCCAGGGAGGCCAGGAAATTGCAGCTCTACTGGGGCGGGTTCCGGGCGAATCAGGCTACCAGCCGACGCTTCAGTCCGAGGTCAATTACGTGCAGGAGCGCATCCGTTCTATTCCGGGCCGCGGCTCCATCACCTCGCTTCAGGCGGTTTATGTGCCGGCCGATGACATGACGGATCCTTCGGTGGTGGCGATTTTCAGCTGCCTTGACGGAGCCCTGGCCCTTTCGCGCGATCTTGCCCAGCGCGGATTTTATCCGGCCATCGAGGCCTTGCGGAGTTCCTGCACAAATCTTGATCCGCGTATTGTCGGCCAGCGCCATTATGATGTGAGCCAGAAGCTGCTCATGCTTTTTGCCAAGTATTCGTCTTTGAAGCGCATCGTGCAGGTCGTGGGTGTGGACGAACTCCCGAAGGAAGACCAGGTCGATTACAAACGCGCCGAAAAACTGCTTAACTTTATGACCCAGCCTTTCACGGTCGGCGAGGCCTTCACCGGAAAAAAAGGGGAGTTTGTCAAAACCGAAGAAGCCATCGAAGATTGTGAGAATGTGATCGCGGGCCATTATGATAAACTCTCTTCCCAGGAATTTTACCTGATCGGAAGAGCCCCTAAAAAACGGGAGTAGACCGAAAGTGGACAGCGCCACGGAAAAAACGGCTTACAAGATCCTCCTTGCCTCCGGGCTCGCGGCCCGGGAAGAGTTCGAGAAAGTGTGGAAACAGGCCGAGTCTTCCCAGAGCTCGTTTTGCGAAATCCTCGCCCGCTCGGGACTTGTCAACGAAGAGGCCGTGCTCGAAGCTTTTTCCAAGGCCACCGGGACCCCTCGGGTTCATTTGAAAGCCATGGAAATTGACAAGGGCATCTTCCTCAAAGTCCCCGTCAAATTCGCGTCCTACTATAAATTTTTCCCCTTCAAGATTCAAGACGGAAAACTCTGGATCGCCGTTTCCGGGCTGCGCGATATCCGCACTCTGGATGAGATCCGCCTGGGCCTGGGTTTCGAGATCCAGACCGCTTTAGCCCCGGAGCCGGATATCCAGGAAATGCTGAAAAGATATTATGGCGTGGGAGCCGATACCGTGGACCGGATCCTTT
>JAHFHI010000063.1 GCA_023246995.1 Candidatus Omnitrophota bacterium | reverse complement strand
CTCCGGATCTTCTGGAAAAAAGAATCGCCGCTATAAATGGTTTTAAGATAAACGGGGATGAGCCCGGTCTGCCAGTCGTGGACATGAATGACATCGGGCTTGAAATTGAGGCCCTTCAGCGCCTCGAGCACTCCCCTTTGAAAAAAAATGAATCGCCGGTCATTATCCGGGTAGTCGCCGAGCGCGGTTCCGTAAAAATGCTCGCGCATGAAAAATTCAGGCTGATCAAGAAAATAAAAACGCACTCCCCCGCGCGAGGCCTGCCAGAGCTTTCCGCTCAGGCGCTCGGAGCCGATCGGGACTTGAAGCTCTTCGATCGCCGCGGCAAGCCCCCATTTCTGAATCTCCACGCTCTTGTAGCGCGGCAGAAAAGCCGCGACCTCATGGCCAAGCGATTGAATCTCCTGGCAAAGAGAGCCCACCATGTCGGCGAGCCCGCCGGTCTTCGCGAAAGGCGCTATTTCAGAGGCCGCAAAAACAATTTTCATAAGAGGGTCGGGGAAGGAGCGGGAGCGTGTTTTAGCGAACTACGATCACGCAATCCCAGCTTCCAAAGGGGTTGGGCACACATTCCACAGGGTTCGGATCATTTTGCCACATGCCATCCACATAATAACGGTACTGGTATCGTCCCGGGCGGAGGCTCACGATAATTTTCCAATTGCCATTGGCGCCTTTGGTCATCAAAGCCGCCTCGGCATTCCACTGGTTAAAAGTGCCGGCTAAACCAACCTTCGCCGCCTGGGGCGCGTAATACTCAAAGGCCACTTTTTTTTCCAAACTGGCCTTGCTTCGGGAAGTGCTGGTCGGCATGGCTTAAAGCCTCCTCGCCCTCAGATTTCCGGGGAGTATATAACATAAAAAACCCCTTGCCAAGCCGGAACTCATGCCTATAATGCAACCCCTATGAACCATTGCGATATTTGCGACAAAAAACCCATCGTGGGAAGGTCCATTGCCCGCCGCGGTCTTGCCAAAAAGACAGGCGGTATCGGCAAAAAAACCACCGGCATCTCCCGCCGACGGTTCTTCCCCAATCTTCAGCGCGTCAAGGCCCGGTTCCTGAACGGAACGGTGCGCAGGATCTGGGTTTGCGTGGGCTGCCTCCAGGCCGGAAAAGTTACGAAAGCGGTTTCTTTCAAAAAAGAACCCGCCAAAGCCGCCTGATTTAATCCCTTTCCCCCAAATCAGTTTTAATTTTTCCACCTAGGATAAGATAGGTACCCGCAGATATGCCGATAGGCACCGGTACCTTTTTTGGCCAACGCGGAACTCAGGTTTTTGAATTATGATTTTTTGCGGGTTTTCAAAAAGATAAAAGCTGCAACTGCCGCGGCAAAAAGAACACCGAGGATCAAAATCCAGGGAATTGGGCGGCGTGCCTGTGTGGGAGGCCCGCCCAGCCGTTTTCCTTTCCATGGAGAGGCCGGGTTTGCCTGGCAATATCCCCAAAATCCTTCGAAAGCAGAGGCTTCGGGAGTGAATTCAAATTGCACCGTGCCCCAGTAGCGGCTCCCGTCCATGGGTTCGCCGCACGGGCGGTCAGAAGTATTTTCAATCCAGCGGCCCGAAAGGCGGGCGCCTTCGAGGCGGGCGAGGATGCGGCCTCCATCCTCTCCGTAGGAGGCCCGGACATTCCCGCCGGGGAGAGTTTCGACCTTCATGGGGCCTTCCGTGGTGTCCCATTCTCCTTCAATCGGAAGGTCGGCATAAGCGAGCACCCCGAAAAAGATAGCGCCAAAAAATAAAAACACGGCGGCTTTGCTGAAGAATTTAATCCGGCACATTCTGAAAGGGCTGCGGGTTAAGATTCATCCCGATCCTTTAAACCTGTTTGGCGGATTTCACGTCAAGTGAGATCGTTTCGCGGCCGTCCCAGACGCGGGTCTTGACCGAATAAATCAGATCAAGGCGCATGCCCCGCTCGGGTTTGAAGGCCGCGTCAGAAGCCGCGCGCGGGGTCCACAGCGCCTCGGCCGTAAAAAGGCCGTCAGTCACCCAAAACTTCACCGTCTCGCCCGTGAGCTTCTCGGGTTTTGCGCGCACCTCAAGACCCCGGGTCAGAAATGAAGGCTTCGGATTTCCCGCTCCGTGAGGCTCGAGGAGCTGAAGCTCCCCGATAAAGGGCTGGCGCAAATCTTCCAGGCGGATCTCGAGATCTACGGGGAATGTTTTGATGAAAATCTCCGCCGGATATTTTTCCTGCGCGAAACGGTTGATCCTCTCGCGCAGAAGCGCGACATTTTCCCCGCTCATTTGAAGGCCCGCGGCCTGGGCGTGCCCGCCGAAATTCTCAAAAAGGTCCCGGCAGGATTCCATGGCTTCGAAGAGATGAAAATTTTTAATCGACCGGCCCGATCCTTTTCCCCGGCCTTCATGAAGCGCGATCACGATCGCCGGCCGGTGGAAGCGGTCCACGAGCCTCGAAGCCACAATCCCGATCACACCCGGATGCCAGCCCTCGCTCACTGCGACCAGCACACGCTCACGGTTGAAATTGACGGTCCTCTCGATTTGGCGGATGGCCTGTTCGGTGACCTGGCGCTCCTCTTTCTGGCGAAGTTTGTTCTCTTCATCAAGCGCGGCCGCGAGACTTGCCGTCTCGGCCGCCGAGTTCGCGAGCAAAAGCCGGAGGGCCATGTCCGGCGTGCTCATGCGGCCCGCCGCATTAAGGCGAGGCGCCAGCACAAACCCGACATGCGCCACCGTGATCTGGCGAGCCTTAAGCCCCGCGACTTCGCCAAGGGCGCTTAAACCCGGATTTGTGCGCAGGGACAAACGTTCCAAACCTTTTTTGACAAGAATCCGGTTCTCCTCCACAAGCGGGGCCACGTCACTGATGGTCGAGAGTGCGGCAAGATCCAAAAATTCGAAGGCCGAATCCCCGACAAGCGCCTGGCTTAGCTTGAAAACAAGCCCGGCCGCGGAAAGCTCTTTAAAGGGATAGCCGCAGTCCTCCTGCAGAGGATTTAAAATCGCGTAAGCTTCCGGAAGGCCTTCGGGCGGAATCCGGTGGTGGTCGATTACGATCACTTCAATTCCCAAAGATGCCGCAAGCGCGAGCGGCGCGTGGGCCGTGATCCCGCAATCGGCAGTAATGATAAGTCGCGCGCCCTCCTCGCGGGCTTTGGTGATCGCTCGCGGGCTCACCCCGTAGCCGTCAACGGTCCTCTCGGGAAGAAATGTTGCGAAAGGGGCGCCAAGGCGTTCGAGGGTGCGGGCCATAAGCGCCGAGGCGGTGATGCCGTCGACATCGTAATCCCCGTGAATCAAAATGGGCTCCCGGTCGCTCACGGCCTTCGAAATTCGCTGAACGGCACGATCCATCCCTTTCATCAAAAAGGGATCCTGCAAATCTTCCAGGCCGGGCCAAAGATAGCGCCGGATGGGAGCGTTTTCAAGAAGACCGCGTTTTGAAAGAAGCGCGGCAAAAAAAGGGCTGGGCGAAAAGGTTTCCGGGCGAAAGTCGAGAGCCTGCCCGGCGCTCAATGCGCTTTCCAGTCCACCACGAGCGCCGTCGCCACAAAAATCGTGGAATAAATGCCGATCCCGAAACCGACGAGCATGGTGAAGGCGAAATCATTAATGGCGCTGCCGCCGAAGAAAAAGAGTCCGGCCGTGGAAAGAAGAGCCGTCAGCGAAGTCAGGATCGTGCGGCTCAAGGTCTGGTTGATGCTTGTTTCCACGATCTTCTGAAACGTAACTTTTTTCATGATCTTCAGGTTGTCGCGCACGCGGTCAAAAGTCACGATAGTGTCGTTGACCGAAAAACCCATGATCGTTAAAATCGCCGCCACCGTCGGCAGATTGATTTCACGGCCGCTTAAGGCGTAAACCCCGAAGGTGAAAAGCGTGTCGTGAAAAAGAGCGACCACGGCCGCAAGCGCGAATTTCCATTCGAAACGGAAAGCCAGATAAACCAAAATGCCGATGGCCGACCACAAAACCGCCTTGATCGCCTTTTGGGTCAAATCCTCGCTAACCGTCGCGCCGATTTCATCCACCCGTAAAATTTCGAAGGAATCCTTGCCGGCGACATCCTCGGCCACGGCTTCGATCTTTTTGGTGTCGATCTTGGGAGTCTTGATGACAAACTCATGCTCCCCGGCTTCTCCGTAGTGCTGGATGCTCGCGCCGTGGATGCCGGCTTTCTCAAGAGCCTCGCGCAGGGTCCCGGACTCCACGTTTTTTTTGAACCCGATCTGAACCGTGGTGCCGCCCGTGAATTCGACCCCGTAATTGCTCTGGCCGCGCATAAAAAATCCCGCAATACCGATCACAATCGTCAGCACCGAAAAACCATAAGCCAAAACGCGGCCTTTCAAAAAAGGGATGTTCGTGCTTTTAAAGGCCTGAAACATGCGAAGGTTAAGATTCGGATTGCGCTGGCTCAAGAAATCAAACATGACGCGGGTGACGAGGATCGCCGAAAACATACTGGCCAAGATACCGAGCGAAAGCGTCACGGCGAACCCCTGCACCGGACCGGTCCCGAAAACAAACAGCAGGACGGCCGTGATCAGCGTGGTCACGTTGGAATCGAAGATGGCTGAAAAAGCCCTGTGATAACCGGCTGAAATGGCCGCGCGCGCGGTCTTGCCGGTTCGGACTTCTTCGCGGATCCTTTCATTAATCAGCACGTTGGCGTCAACCGCCATACCGATCGAAAGAATAAAGCCGGCCATACCCGGAAGGGTCAGCGTGGCCCCGAGCGCCCCGAGCCCGCCCATGACAAGCACCACATAGACGGCCAGGCCGATACTGGCCACCACTCCGGAAAGGAGGTAGTAGACCGGCATGAAAATAAAAACCATCAACGTCCCGATAAGCCCGGCCCGGATGCTGCTTTCAATGGAGTCTCGCCCCAGACTCGCGCCCACGCTGCGCTCCTCGATCACCGTCACCGGGGCGGGCAGCGCGCCGGCCCGGAGCACAAGCGCCAGATCGCCCGCCTCTTCAGCCGAAAAATTACCCGAAATCTGCGCCTTGCCGTTCGGGATCCGGTCGCGGATCACGGGCGCGGAATGAATCTTCCCGTCCAGGATGATGGTAAGTTGCTTTCCGATATTCTGAAAAGTCGTCCGGTCAAAAATTCTGGCCCCGTCTTTATCGAACTGAAGCTGCACAATCGGCTGGCCGTACTGGTCAAAACTCATGGAGGCATCCGTCAAATGATCCCCTGTCAGGATGGGCTTTTCTTCCACCAGCAAAAAGCGGCTGCTCGCGGC
Organism: Candidatus Omnitrophota bacterium; assembly: GCA_023246995.1. Lineage (GTDB taxonomy): Bacteria > Omnitrophota > Omnitrophia > Omnitrophales > Aquincolibacteriaceae > JAHFHI01. The sequence continues at coordinate 1,789 of JAHFHI010000063.1, read as the reverse complement.
CCGGGCCTCGCGGTCGGACTCAAGCGCCTTATATTCATAGCCCTTTGGGACCTTCCCCGCGTCGGCTTCTTTCAGGAGTTCCGGATTATCCGAAACAAGTTTGAATTCCAGATGAGCCGTCTTCCCGATCACCTCTTTGGCACGGTTGCGGTCGGCCACGCCGGGAAGCTGGATCACCACCTGATCGCGGCCCTGCTTGGAAATGACCGGTTCGGCCACGCCGAAGGCGTCAATGCGGTTGCGGATGATTTCCACGACACGCTCGGTCGCGTCCTCGCGGGCTTCCTTGGGCATTTTCTCGGTTTCAACCCGCAACACAAGCTGCATCCCGCCCTGAAGATCAAGGCCCAGGTTGATCTTTTCCTGGGGCGGATAGAACTTCCAGATTGAAAACGCGATAGCCCCGATCACGAGCAATACCTTCCACTTGTAATGCTTATCCATGAGATCTCCCGCTTTAGCGTTTAGAACCAGTTTCACAAGGGTTGCTAAGTGTCAAAACGTGATAGGCTTCGGCTAGCTTCGTTGCGCTCCATCGACGATGCGTCTCTGGCATCGTCTGCTTCGCGCGCCTTGCTATCCTCGCCTCTGACGTTTCTTGGACTTTACCACCCCTTATGAAACCGGTTCTAGGGATTATAAAAGAGCTGTTTTTTAAGTCCTCAAAGCCGTGACCGCGCTTTTCAGAACTTCTACTTTGGTCGCCTCATTATCCCCGACCTTGAGAACCAGATAGTCGTTTTGAATGGTCATGACGGTCCCGATGAGCCCGCCTGTCGTCACCACGCGGTCGCCTTTTTTCAAAGCCTCGATCATCGTCTGCGTTTCCTGCTGGCGCTTCTGCTGGGGACGAATGAGAAGGAAATAAAAGATAACCATGACCAGGAGAAGCGGCAGGAAACTTAAAATCGGGCTCGGATCCTGGACCTGGGCGGGTGCGGCGTAGGCAATTTTTTCGAACATTTTTAGGGCTCCTTTATCTTTATTTTATCGGCCATCCGGGTCAAAATGATTCAAAAAATCTTTTTTGAATTCCAGAAACCTTCCCTCCCGGATTTTCTCGCGGAGGGTCCTGACAAACTGCACGAAAAAGAACACGTTATGAATCGATAAAAGCTGCGGCCCGAGCATCTCCTCGGTATTGAGGAGGTGGCGAATATAGGCCCGCGAAAAATTCCGGCACGCGTAACACATGCAGGCTTCGTCGATCGGCCCGGGGTCCGCCTGGTAGCGGGCGTTACGCACCACAACCAGCCCGGTGCCCGTAAAGGCCGCACCGTTCCTGCCGTAGCGGGTCGGGTTCACACAGTCAAACATGTCCGCCCCCCGCTCGACGGCCTCAAGAAAATCAAGCGGCGTCCCGACTCCCATCAGATACCGGGGCTTTTCATCCGGCATTTCCGGTAAAACGGCGTCAAGCACCGCGAGAGTCTTGGCCTTTTCTTCGCCCACACAAAGCCCGCCCAGGGCATAACCGTCGAACCCGATGGCCACGGTTTCCTCAAGCGAGCGGCGCCGAAGATCCTCAAAGACCCCGCCCTGCACAATGCCAAAGAGGGCTTGGCCGGATTTCCGGTGATGGCCTTTGGCCCGCCTCGCCCATTGAAGCGTTAATTCCAAAGAGCGTTCGATACGTTTCCGGTCGGTTGTCGCCGGCGGGCAGTCATCGAAAATCATGGCGATGTCGCTTCCGATCGCTTCCTGAATTTCAATCACCTTCTCGGGCGTGAGAAAAATTTCCCGCCCGTCAAAGTGCGAATGAAACTTGACACCCTCGTCCGTGATCTCG
>JAHFHI010000062.1:6322-7062 GCA_023246995.1 Candidatus Omnitrophota bacterium | reverse complement strand
TCAAGACACCGGCTGTCGACGGCGGGAAAAAAGAGCGTTACATCAGCCTCTCCGGAAGCGTTATTTCCAAGATCAAAGGCAATCGCAAGCCCTTCATTTTTTAAAGTCCCTTGGGCAAAGCCGGTGCCGCCGCTTTCAACGCGAAGCCGTGAAGTTTCAGCCGTATTTTTTAAATCCAGAACGATTTCCGGCGGCGCGGATCTTGGCGAGGGAGGGACTTCCGGCTTGCTTTGGTCCCGTACCCGCCATTTTTCGAGCAGCGCCGGGTCTTGTTTTAGACGCTCCTCTAAAAGTTTTAGGCCTTTGGCGACGAGCGGATCACTCGCAAAATGCCGGCGCACGGTAGCCCTTTCGAGGTAATTGGCAAGCGAGAGAAAGATCATGGCCTGATCAAGTGAGAGATAGCGCTTGTCGGCGATTTTTTGCTCGAGATCAAAAGAGTCGCGGAAACCAAAGGGCTGCTTTGCGTCTTCGAGCGGCGCGCGTGCCCCCAAAGTTTCCAGGGCGCGCAGATTTTTTAACACATGCCGGGGATAATACTCGACGGCCAAAACCGAGGCGTGCGGTGTAACCACCCATTGGGGAATAAAACCGCCTTCGGTGTAGCCCTTGCCCGGAATGTTGCAGCTTGACCAGCCCCAGGCCGCAAGACCTGAAGAGCGGGCCAGCCGGATCTGGTGCCAGGCAAAGTCGCCCGCGGAGCGGCCCATCTCGGAGGCCCGTTCCTCGAGGAAAATGCC
>JAHFHI010000062.1:0-6312 GCA_023246995.1 Candidatus Omnitrophota bacterium | reverse complement strand
ATAGCCCGGTCCGTAAAAGGAGAGGTCCCCGGTTTCTATTTTTGGTCTTGCGAGCCGGTCCCAGAGTTCCGGCTCCGCGGTTTGGGTGGCAATAAGCATGAAAGAGGCGAGCCGGGTGTCGGAGGCGATCCACCAGGGGCTGTCTCCGGCCACGGCGCCGCTTTGAAGGTCATAGCCGTAGTGCGGCGTGCCGGTACTTTTTTCATAGACCCAATCCCATTCGACGCGGCGGATCAAAGCTTCGGCGGGTTCGAAAAGTTCGGGGAAGTAAGCGCGCGTTAAAAGGAGCCCGGCCGTGAGTTTATTGAAGTCCGAAACCGCCTGAATTCCGGAAGGAATCCCGCCGCCTCCGCTGACTTCAATCCAGTTCGCCATGAAGCCCCGGCGCGCGGGAACCTTTGCGAGCGCCGCGAGAATCGTCCGGGCTCGCAGAAGGGCATCTTCACGTGGGATAAAATTCATTTCCACGGCTGGGCCGAGCGCGGCCAGATAAAGCCCGATATTAGTGGTGTTGGTCTTTCCGCCCGGGTTTTGCGTATCGGTCGGAAATCCCGTTGACGGGTCGCGATGCAGATCCAGATAATCCCAGGTTTCGCGAGCTAGCGTGCGGAAGTATTCCTCGCCGGGGAGCGCCGCCGGGGAAGAGTTTTCTTTGGCCAGCAGGAGATTTTGGCCGCCCGATGCCAGGAATAGGGCCAATACAAATCCGGCAAAAAAAGACTGGATCAAAGCGCTTTTAGTATTTAAAATAGTCATATTTTAATTTATATAAAAACATAATGCCTAAACCTTCCCATTCTATATCGGCAGTTCCTGATAGGGGCCTAAAAGGTCTTCCCTCAAGGCCCGGGAGGCTTTTAAAAACACAGCACACGCTTCTCTTTTGCCTCACGCTCGCACTCGCCCTCTGGCTTGCCTATGGTTTTCTTCCAAATGGATAATGCGCCCCGCATAACGGTTGACGTTATTAACGCTATACGTTATTATTCCTTATGATCCGGTCTTTTGAATGCAAAGAAACAGAGCGGCTATTCAAAAGAGAACTGGTTCGCAAGATTCCGGCAGACCTCCAACAAGCCGCTTTGAGAAAATTGAGAATGCTTGATGCCGCGGTGAGTTTGGAGGATTTAAAAATACCGCCCGGCAATCGATTGGAAAAGCTCAAAGGGAATTGGGGCGGGCACTACAGCGTTCGGATCAATGATCAATGGAGGATTTGCTTCCGGTTTCAAAATTCCGAAGCGACTGATGTTGAAATTAGAGATTACCATTGAGAGGCAGAATCTATGAAACATAATAAGAAATTAAAGCCAGTTCATCCTGGGGAGGTTTTGGATCAGGAATTTTTGGCACCTCTCGGAATCAGCCAGTATCGGTTGGCCAAGGAGATTCATGTTCCCGCCAGACGGATCAATGAGATCGTGCAGGAGAAACGGGCTATTTCCGCAGATACGGCGTTAAGATTGAGCAAATACTTCGGAACCTCGGCTAAATTCTGGTTGAATCTGCAAGCGCAATATGACCTGGATATTCAGGAAGAAAAAATAATTTTGATCCTGGAATCGGGGATTAAACCGTTTAAGCAGGCCGCATAATAGCCGGTACCAGCCGGGCCGGGTTGCCCGTGAACCCGGCACTTCCGGTATCCTAGTCCCAGTCCTGAAAAACCCGGGATCTGAAGAAAGAGGGTAGATCAATGATTCCTTCCTATGATGAATTTGTGAAATGGTGCACATGGTTTAAATCGGTGTCTTTACAAGGCAAAATTTTATTATGCGTACTAGCCGTGCTTGGGATGGGGTTCATTTTTTTTAAAGATATCCGCCCCTTGTTTAGGAGGGAGGATAAATCGACGCCTAATGTTGAGGGCGCTATGAAAGTTGGTAACGATTCCGTTGTTATGGGAGCGGTTCCGCCGAATCTGGAAGTTGGTGATGGTTCGACAATAATTGGGCCAACGGACGCAAACGGAAATACTATTATCACCCAGCCTATGGCTGTGGGGCGTAATGCGCAAGCAGGGTCAAACTCGATTGCCATAGGGGCCGGTGCGCACGCAGGCAGCGAGTCGTCAACGTAATAGAATAAGGTAAGTAAGGTGCCGGCTCCGAGTGAGCTGGACCGAGATAGCAGCGGTTTAGAGTCAGCATTACTTGGGTTGCGAGATCTTTAGCGAAAAAAAGTACCGGTTCCGATTGGACCGGGTTAAAATAGAAAAGTTTAGAGTTCATCGTTAATCGGGTTGCGGGATCTTTAGAAGATCCGCGGAAAGATCGGGCAATGGCGCCGGCAATGCAGAGCCGGGGTCGATACGATTCACCCTCCAATCAAGGAGGGTTTTTTTATGCCCAGGCAAGTCTGGGAGCTTCAGGGGAACAGGGCCTCTCGTATCCTGGCGCGGGCCTTTCTTCAAGGCCGTAATGTTTGATTCCGGCATGGTCTTCTTTTGGATTTCACTCGGATTAAGCGCCGGGATTCTTCTCCGGGAATATGGGCCGCAGGTCAGCGTTTTCTATGCGTGGCCCGCGATTGCCCTGCTTTTGGCTTGCCTCTGGCTCGTGCGTGGGCAGAGAGCCTTTTGGATCTTTCTGCTGGCCGCCTTTTCGATTTTCGGATATTTGCGGGCCGTGCAGGATTCCGCGCGGCCGTGGGCGGCGATTGAACATTTTATCCCGCTTGGCCAGCGGGGGCCCGTGGCCCTGAACGGGGAAGTCAAAACCTTCCCCGAAGTCAAGGTGCGGGGAAAACAAAAGATCGTTTCCTTCGTGGTTTCGGCCAGGGAAATTTTCACGCCTTCGCCGGCCGGGCCGTGGAAACGTTTTGAAGCGCGCGGAGATGTGCAGGTCTTCGCGTTTCAATGTGCCGCTCGAATCAGGCGCGGGGCCCGCGTCAGAATTTTCGGCAGGCTCCGCGAGCCTCCCGGAGCGCGCAATCCCGGAGAGTTTGATTATGGCCGTTTTTTGAAGCGCCGGGGGATTCATGGGTTGATGAATGCCTATGGGATGAAGAGTGTGAGGCTGTCGAACCCGGAGTATCCCCTGGGATTCATGGGCGTTCTGGAATTGCTGCGTGGAGCGATTGATCAAAGGCTCGTCCGGCTTTTTGACCCGGAAACGGCTGGAATTTTTAAGGCGCTTATACTCGGAAGCCGGAGCGGCGTCTCGGAAGTATGGAATGAGAAATTTATTCAAACCGGTACATCCCACCTGCTTGCCGTAAGCGGCCTTAACGTGGCCCTTCTGGCCGGGACTTTTTATTTTTTCCTTCTTTGGCGGGGGCTCTCGCAGAAGAAAGCCGCGGCGCTCGCGCTCGGTCTCGCGGTGCTTCAGGTTTGGATCGGCGGGGCCGGCATCCCGCTTGAGCGCGCGGGATGGATGGCGGGGGTAGGATTTCTGGCAATCCTGCGTGAGCGGGAATATCACTCCCTAAACGCTCTTTTTCTCGCCGCGAGCCTCATGCTTTGGTCCGGGACGCGAGACCTGGGGGAGGTCTCCTTTCAGCTTTCATTTCTGGCGGTTTTTTCACTTATTTGTTTTGCAAAATGGACACGCGTGAGCCGGCCGTGGCTTGAATGCCTTGGCTCAAGCCTCGCGGTTCTGATCGGCACCTGGCCGTTTTCAATCTATCATTTTAATTTCGTCTCTCTTTTGAGTCTCCCGGCCAATCTGCTTGCGATTCCGTTTTTTCATCTGGCGCTTCTCGGAGGGATTTTGGCGGTCGGCATCCCAGTAAGCCCGGTCGATTCCCTGGCGGGCTGGGCTGGGGCGCAATGCCTCAAAGCCGGGCTTGGATGGATTGATTTCTGGAGTCATTTCACATTCGGGTGCATGCGTTTTCTAGCGCCGCCGGTCTGGAAAATCATTTTTTATTATGCCGCGCTCGGCGCGGCGCTCATGAGCCGCAACGCCTATACCAAAGGCCGTCCTGCGCTTCCTATGCTTGCCTGGAGCCTATGGGCTTTGGCCGCCGGGCTTTTTTTTCTAAAGCCCGCCACGAAGGCGGATTTTTCTTTGACACTCTTTTCAGCTCCCGGAAATATTGCGCATCTCGGCATGGGGCCGGGACGTGAATGGCTGATCAATACCGGGACCGGGTATCCGGGCCGGGAGGCGAAAAAAATCCTGGAGCCCTTTTTAAAGCAAAAAGGTGTGGATCGGCTTTCCGGTATTTTGCTTACGGGACTTACGCCCCGAAAATCGGGCGGACTGGAAACGCTCGTGCGCCAATTTGAGCCAAAGTATTTTGTCCGTCCCTGGGATCCTCGTAGTCCGGAGATGGAAACGAGGCCCGGGCCGCGTTTGCGATGGAAATCTCTCGGGCGCGGAGAGAGAATAGTTTTTTCGGATGCCCGGGAAATCCGGATTCTTGATGCCTCGGGCGGGCATATGACTTTCGCGGTGGATTACCCTGGGCTCACAATCTACTTCATTCCTCCAAAAATGGGAGCTGCGGCCAAGGGTTGGAGGAAAACAAGAAATCCAATGGAGCCCCGAAGGGAAGTTTTTGTTTTCGAGACGGATGCGGTTGTCCCCGAAGGGCTCTGGGACAAATCGGGCCGTTCGGGGCCGTCCCCGATATTCGTGGCATGGAAATTTTCCGAGGGAGCGCGTGCCCGGCTTAAAAATTCAGGCATCGGGATTTACGAACTTGAAAAATCGGGGGCGATTCGCTTTGAGGCCGCGCCGGGAAGGCCGCCCGCGGCTTACTCGTTTCTGGCAGGGAAGTTAAATCCGGAGTTTTGAGTTTTTCATAGACAGCCCCGCCGCCCGCACCCCTAAGGGAGAGGGTGGATTTTCAGAAATGAAGTTAAATTTTTGAGGGGGATACGGCGGCCAGGATTTTAAGCGGCCGTGATTTTTCGTTCGCGATCTGATGGGAGAGCGAAGCATCCAGGTAGAGCGTTTCGCCGGTCTTGAGATAAAAATCTTCTTTCTCGACCGTGATTTTAGCTTCGCCGTCAAGCACGTAGAAAAATTTTTCCACGCCTCTTTCGCAGTGTTCAAAAGCCGTTCGGCTTTCGGGTTGAAGGGTCATCAAAAGCGGCGTGATCTTTTTCTTGGAAGACTCGGTGGTCAAAAGTTCAATTTGCAGGTTCCTGCCGTGGGGCGTGATTTTCCGTGCAGCTTCCCGGGTGTGGCAGAGCTGTTCATAACGGCTGTCGAGCCCCGCATAAAGTTCGGCCAGGCCGATCCCGAGCGCTTCGGCTATTTTTTCATGAGATTCGACGGTCCCGATCATGCCCCCGGTTTCAATTCTGGAGAGCGTGGCTTGTGCCACGCCTGTCCGCTCGGCGATTTCCACAAGGGTCAGCTTTTTTTCCTTCCGGATCTGGCGAATCCGGGCGCCTATGTTTTTAAGCATGGAAACATCATAAGAGGCCGGAGGAGCGCCTGTCAAATAGAAATCAATGAAAATATGGACAAAGTGAATATTAATTAAATTAAAATAATAGTTGATTAATATTAATAATTATGATATTTTCCTTGCCATTCCATCAAGAAAGGAGGGCATAACTATGAGAAAGCCAATCTATTTTTTCATCTTGGCATTGCTTCTTCTGGGAGGCTACCAGGCGTATACGCCTGGCATTCTCCGGGCGGCTGGTTCAGAGGATGTTCGCTTTGAAACATCGCCCCTCAAGCTGGTCAATATCAACTTGGCCGGCGCGGAAGAGCTCCAAAGCCTGAAGGGCGTCGGGCCTGCGATTGCGGAGAAGATCATCCGCTATCGTGAGGAAAACGGCCGCTTTGAAAAGGTTGAGGACCTCACCAAGGTCACAGGCATCGGAGCCGCTAAGTTTGAGAAGATTCGAGAGCTAATTTCAATCTAACCAACTAAGCGGGAGGCAGATAAGGGGGAGCGCAAGCTCCCCCTTATTCTTTTCAGGAAGGATAGTTTTATAAGCGAATTAAAAAACTCCGTAGGAAGCTTGATTTTAGAGGCTTTGGACCGTATCTTTTTAGTTGTTCATCAATCACTTATGAAAAGAGCGGTATTTTTAAGAATAAGCGCTATTTTCACGCTTATTACTTTTGCGATTACGGAAAGCTTTGCCGCCCAGACAGCTTTCGGGGCCTCCCAAGGCGGCGAAGTCCTTGCCGGAATTTCACAGAAAAGCCTGCCTGCGGATGGTTTCGATATTCCCCGGGTCTTTGGAACAGTCACAGAATCCCACGGAGTTTTCCCCCGAGCGGTTATTATTCAGGACGCCCACGGTCAGTATCAGGCCCAGCAAAGCATTGAAAGAATTCTGAACTTTCTAAACCGCCGTCACGGCCTTGCCGGGGTGTTACTCGAAGGGGGCGCCGGCCG
>JAHFHI010000061.1 GCA_023246995.1 Candidatus Omnitrophota bacterium | reverse complement strand
AATATTTACCCGAGTTGCGGCGGGCTATTCAACGTGAACTGAAGATTCAAACGCAGGAGCAAATCGCAGCATGAAACCCTGGAGCTTTTTTTCAATTCCAACTCAAAAAGAGATTGCGCCGCCCTTCCGACTACATCGCATATGCCGCAAATAACACTTCCTGATATTTTAAGCAGCCGCGATATACTTGGAGGCTTTGTAACCACCCGACAATTTACTCAGTCCATTGAGTACTTTGTGAAAAGGCATTTTGAGGCGGATCTTAGACGTACAGCTTGCGGAGAATTTCACAGAGGAGGGTGTAGACGCTGACCCAACGGTCAACCGAAGGCCGTCAACGCGCAGCATCATTTGCGGGATTCAACAAAAAAGGCGCTACTGAAGACCCGCCGGGGGATAAAACCGGAGGATCTACAGTAGCGCCGGGACTGCCTTAAAGTTAATCGACTGCGACTTCGCCGTTTTCGCCCGTACGGATTCGAATGGCGTCGTCAATCGTGGTTACAAAAATCTTGCCGTCGCCGACCGTATTGGTGCTCGCGGTGCGAACAATGGCTTCGACAATTTTCTTGACCTGCGAATCACGCACCACGATCTCGAGCTTGGTCTTTGGCAAAAGATCCACCTTAAACTCACGGCCTCGAAACTGCTCGGTAAACCCGGCCTGTTTGCCATGCCCCACGATTTCCCAAACCTGCATCCCGGGACAATTGACCGCGTCGAGCGCTTGCTTGACATCCCCCAGCTTTTCCCGCCGAATGATTGCCTGAATCATTTTCATTGGATTATCTCCCCCCGCCGACACTAACCGGTTCACGGTAAACATAATCGCTTTTAGGCCCGGGAGCAGCTTTCCGGGTCGAAAGAGGCGTTTCTGAAAACTTGTCTAGCTTTACCCCCACATAGCCGGGAACACCCATTTCAGGGATATCCAAACCTTCAATTTCATCAGTGGGCGACACACGATTGCCGATCGTGACGTCGATAAGCTTAAAAACAACATAACCGACAACGCCGACATAGATAAGGTTTGCAGCGATACCGATTAATCCGGCAGCAAGCTGACCTCCGTCGCCATAAAATAGTCCCCTCACCGGGCCGGCAACTCCGTTCCAACCGTCTCCGTAGGTACCATCCGAGAAAAGGCCCACCGCAATAATGCCCCAAGCCCCGTTGACGCCATGCACCGCAACCGCACCCACCGGGTCGTCAATCTTCAGCGCCCCTTCAATAAAATACACCGCCTCAACGACAAGCACGCCTGAAACGATACCGATAATGCACGCGGACATCGAATTCACAAACGCGCAGGGCGCCGTAATGGCCACAAGGCCCGCCAACATTCCATTACACATCATGCTCGGATCCGGCTTTTTAGTACGCACAGCCCACATCCATAGCGTGGCAACAATCGCGCCGGCCATTGAAGCGAGCATCGTATTAGTGGCACAAACCGCAATGCGAAGATCCGTTCCCGCGAGCGTAGAGCCGGCGTTGAAACCGAACCAGCCGAACGCGAGGATGAAGGTGCCGACAATAGCCATCGGAAGATTGTGCCCTGGAATTGCGTTCGGGGAACCGTCCTTGTTGAATTTTCCGATACGCGGACCAAGAATCTTGGCTCCCACAAATGCGAGCACTCCCCCGGTGAGATGCACCACTGAAGAACCGGCAAAATCCACATGACCGTGTCCCAGGCCGAAATTCTTACCCAGCATGGCGAGCCAACCGCCGCCCCAGACCCAGTTGCCGTAAATCGGATAAATGATCGTACCGACACACAAACCGTAAACAAAAAATGCAGAATACTTCCACCGTTCCGCCATGGAACCGGTCGGAATCGTGGCCGTCGTATCCATAAACACCATTTGGAAGAGGAATAGGGCGAAAATCGCGGCATCATAAGCATCCCCGCTCAAGCAAAAACCCTTGGTCCCGAAAAGGCCGAAGCTTTTCCCCATCAAAGTGATGCTGAACTCATTACTCAAGACGTCGACGCCCCCCAAGACACCCACGGGGCCAAAACCGCCAAACATGAAGGCAAAGCCGCACAGGTAAAAACCCAGCATGCCGAGCGGGTAGATCATAAAATTCATGGCCATGGTATGCGCGGCATTCTTGGCCCGGGTCAAACCCGACTCGACCATGGCGAACCCTGCCTGCATAAACATCACGAGAAAACCCGCCACCAGCGTCCATACAAAATTGATGGAGATCTTGTTATGGCCGACCTGTGTCGCGAGCTCCCCCAATGTTGGCGAGCCCGCTTTCGCCGCAGGCACATCAACGGCTGAACCGGTTGCCGCCCCGCTCGGATCCGCGCCTCCCGCCGAAGCCAGTGCCGGCAAAAGCAGGCCGAGCGCAAAAAAACCGATTAAAATCAAACTGAACTTTTTCCGCATTTTTTCCTCCCGTTTTGAGTCTGGAAAATTTTCAGATCCAAAAGGATCCGATCCTAGTATACAAGTTGCGTGCCAACCCCGATAAATCAGCACTTTATGGGCAAAAATCACCGCCCGCTACAGGATCTCTCCCCCCTGACGAGGCTTCTATCGATCCGGAAGAAAAAGAAACGACAAAAATGATGGCCAACGACAAAATCGTCACTAAAATCCTTGCTCGCGCACCCCCGGAAAGGCGCGGACCGGTTTTCCAAAAAAAGTCGGTAACGTGAAGATAATATTTTGACTCCCAATTACCCTCTATCTTATTGTCTTGAGTTTGGCATTTTTTCCCATCCACCCTCTGGGGAGAGGGCTTAGGGTGAGGGGGAAATTAAACTTCACCCCCTCATCCTGACCTTCTCCCCCAAGGGGGAGAAGGATGTTTTAAAAAACCGGCAAACTCGAGTTATTGTTTAAAAGCCCGTTACATCTAGAAAAGTGAACCCCGGAGGAAAGTCAGGAAGTTTGCTCGCACACCTCAAGATGGCACAGGGGATCTTCTGAAAAATGAGTCGCTCCGGCTAAGCCACGGATCGAGTGTAGTTAATTTCCATCACCTTGAATTCTTTGCCATCCGGCCCCGGAGAATAGCTCGCATAGACATTATGCTCCTGATCGAGAACCGTCCAGGTCGAGCGGCCCTGGCGCGCCTTTTCGCCCGTAATCGGGCAGGAGTTAACGCCGGATTGGGTGAGCGTCTTGGCCGCCGGGTCATACTGTCCGGAAGCCGTCATAATGCCGGTGCCGATACTGTCAACCCAGACCGAGACATACTCCCCTTTGATGTTGTCGTAGCCCGTGAAGCCGACGCCCTGGAAGGTCTGCCCCATCCACGGCCCCTCGATATTCTGCTTGAGAAATCGCCCGCCAAAAATCATTTCATTCTGCATGGTCCCGGTCATTTCCTGCGCAGGCTCCCCGGGCGACATCCAAAAGGCTCCTGTGTAGCTCCATTTGCCGACAAAAGGCTCAAGCGCCTTGTGTGCTTCGGAGGGCGAAGTCAGGGCTTTCATTTTTTCCATCAGGGCGGGATCCATCTGCCCTGCCGCACCGGTCTCGGCGGCGTAAAGGCCGGGGCAAAGCGTCATGAGCAGCACGGTGAACACGAATACGCGGGGAAACGATTTCATGGAATTCTCCTTTTTGAATTTCATCGTGCGGGTTTGGAACAGAATATTGGGAGACACTTTACTCGGCCGCGGTTCCCTGGGGACCGGCCGACGCCCCGCGGATTCCCGGGACCGCCGGCACGTGCGCGGGAATGTCCAGAGTACGCGTCGGAAAAGGAATCACGATTCCTTCCTCCTGATACCGGCGGTGAAGCGCCTTGATAAATTCATGCTTGAGCAAATGCTGCTCCGAAAATTCCTTCGCCCGCAAGACAACCGTGAAATTGATGCTCGAGTCCGCAAAGGTGTGATAGCGGAAAGAAGGTTCGAATGCCGCCACCGCGCCGGAGACCCTTTTCTGCGTTTCCCTGGCCACCGCCAGGGTGATGCTTTCGACTTTGGCAAGGTCGCTTGCATAGTGCACCCCGGTTTGCACGGGAACGGAAATTTCCTTGTCGGGCAAATTGTAATTGTGAATCGTGCCGGAAATGATCTTATTATTCGGCACCACCACCACCACATCCGGAGGCATCTGGATGCGCGTATTGCGCCAGCCGATATCGGCCACATAGCCTTCCTCGCCGCTGTCCAAACGGATGAAATCTCCCGCGCGGATAGGTCGGTCGGCAAGGATATAGACGCCGGCGAAGAAATTGACCAGCGTTTCCTGAAGCCCCAGGGCAACCGCGAGCGACCCAATGCCGAGGGAAGCGACAAGCGGGGTAATCGAAATTCCGAGGGCATCCAGAAGAATCATGAGCCCGAGCGAGAGGATGACCATCCGGGCCGAGCCCCTTACGATCCCGCGGGAGAGGTCGAAGGCCCGGACTCGCGTGGAGAAATAGCGCAGCGCTTCGATCATAAGCCGGTCCGCGAACAAAAGCCCGGCAAGAATGACCAAAATTTTAATCAGGGTCAAAACCGCACGGTCCAAATCTTCGGGAAGGGGCAAAAGCTTCTCAAAAAAAGCAAGGCCCCCGCTTAAGATGATAACGTTCAGGGGAAGATGAAGACTTTCGGCGGTAAAATCATGGCCCGGGGGCGTATTTTTCTCGATCCACCGCCCAAAGCGCCGGAACAAAACCGCCTTCAGGATGTAAAAAATGGCCAGCCACAAGACCAGCAGGGCGGGGGCATACAGCCAGACTGAAATCTCCAGGCCAAAAAGCCGGATTTCGTTTGACGGGGTCACGCCAAGCTCCCGGACGGAATCTTTTGCGGAGGCATGGTTCCCCGAAGCCGGTGAGTCCATGCAGCCAAAGCCGCTACGAGTTCCCGAATCTTTCCGCGTGTTTTCTCATCCGTCACATTCCCCTGCTCGTCGCAAAGTTTGGCGGCAAAGGCAATGAGGACTTCCGGATGACTCACCGCCGGCATATTCAAGGCTTGGAAAACCCGCCTTAAATCATACTGCGCCCGGGCGCTGCCCAGCATTCCGACGGACGCCCCCATCACGGCCACGGGTTTGCCGAGAATCACCCCTTGGCCGTAAGGCCGGGAAGCCCAGTCGATCGCGTTTTTCAGCGCTCCCGGGATGGAGTAATTGTATTCGGGGGTGGCGACGAGCAGCGCATCCGCGGCTTTGATCCTGTCCCGGAAGCTCACGACCGGCTCGGGCGGATCGGCCTCTTCATCCTGATTGAAAATGGGAATCCCGGCCAGATCAAAGATCTCGATTTTCACACCCTCCGGGGCCAGTTCCTGGGCCGCCCGCAAGACACCCCTGTTAAAGGAAGCCTTGCGAAGGCTTCCGGCAAAACCCAATACCTTGAGCGTAGCATTCATGACGATCTCCTCGTTAGGGCAAATCAAAAAGAATGAAGTGAGCTTCTTGCTTCGCCGCTAATTCAAGATGCGGCTCTCCTTCAATAGCGGCACCGTCTCCATTCTCCAACGCCAGCCCGCTTACTTCAAGCATTCCTTTGATCATCTGAATCCACACTCCCCGATCCGGCGCTGCCTCATGTTTCAAGGCCTTGCCCGCATCAAGGCTGGAATCAAAGATGAACGCGTCCTGACGGATGCCGATGGAACCTTCCCGGGCGTCTGGAGAAACAATAAGGCGGAGCCTGTTTTTCTTTTCCGTTTCCGCAAAAACTTTTTGGGCATAGCCGGGCGCCTGGCCGGCCCATTTGGGACGAATCCAGATTTGCAGCAAGTGAAGGGAATCTTCACCGGAAAAATTGTATTCGCTGTGCCTGACTCCGGTTCCGGCGCTCATGCGCTGGACTTCCCCGGGGCGGATCACCGAGGACGTTCCCAAACTGTCCTGATGCCGCAGCGCTCCTTCCAGAACATAAGAAATGATTTCCATGTCCCGGTGCGAATGCGCGGGAAATCCCTGCCCCGGAGCAACACCGTCCTGATTGATCACTCGCAATGTCCGGAATCCCGCATGCTCGGGGTCGTGGTACTCGCCAAAAGAAAACGTATGCCGGGAGTCAAGCCAGTCAAGTTTTGTGTGTCCCCGCCTGTTGGAGGCCCTTATTTTAATCATGGAATATCATGACTCCCTGTGAAAGATTCTATCAGCCGGCCAGATCCGTCCAAAGGATAAATTTTGCGTACCGTCCCATGAGGCCTGGCGCCGCGCCAGTTTGGTCGCAAAGAAGGGGGTGATCCCGAAGCTTCAGGCGAGAGGCGAAGCCCGACGGGAGATTTGAGGGGTGTCCCTCAAAGTCGAGAAACTTTTTACCGGCCGAAACGGTAGTGTTTGCGCACCGGCTTTAGAACGCGCCAGGTGCAGGAGAGCCCCTGCGGGAATGTCACGAGGTCGCCTTTTTGAATCGTTACTTCCTCAAAAGGCGTTTTAACCGTGACCTCTCCTTCGAGAAAATAGCAGGCTTCCTCTTCATCATAATGCCACGCAAAGATTGATACGCCTTTGCTCCAGATAGGCCAGGACTCCACTCCGAGAGTCTTGAGCGCTTCGGGGGCGGGTTTTTCGATATGAATTTTTAAGTCACTCGCGGCAGATTTCATGCGTGTTTTTTACTGATACTGCTTGTCGGTGTCATGTTTAAGGTTTTCCATCTCCGCGTTCTGCTGCTGGATAAGACTGCTCACCTGCTGAACCTGGGATAAAAGAGAATTCATGTCCATGCCGGCCGCGGGAAGTTGTCCGGGCTGCTGCCCGGCCGCGCCGGATGCCCCCCCCCCTGTCGCGCCCGTCAAAGGCCTGGGGTCCAGAGAAAATTTCGGTTTCTGAACATCGGGTGGCTTGTAAAAAAGCCCGTCTTCCTTACGCCAGGTGACGAGCGAGCGCTTCGACTGGCCGATCAATTCCGTGGCGTAGAAATCCATTTCGCTTTGATCAATATTCCTCATGCTTGCAAGTTCCGACTTTTGAAACACGAAAGACCCGCCTTCAACCTGGATTTTGATCGATTCCTCCGTTTCTCCGACCAGTTCGCCGATAAAACTTCCCCCGGTCTTCATATCGATCTTCCGGAAGTTGTTAAAGTCTTTTTTCTTGACCCAGTCCTGAACCGCTTCCGGATGCACGCGGAC
>JAHFHI010000060.1 GCA_023246995.1 Candidatus Omnitrophota bacterium | reverse complement strand
CAGTTTGCAGGGGCGCAACATTGTCGCGGTCCCTCTTGAAGCGGCGGTCGATAAGCTTAAAACCGTTCCGGTGGACTACTATCAGCTCGCCGAAATTTTCTTCGGATAGCCGATGAAAAGTGATTTCGAGGAAATCCTGAAAGAGCATAAGCAAGCCTTTGATCACAGCTTCACCTCTGAACAGATCGGTGTCCTTGAAAAAATCACCCGTGAAATCCTAAAGACTCTCAAAGCGGGGCACAAATTGATGATTTGCGGCAACGGCGGGAGCGCGGCCGACAGTCAGCATATCGCGGCGGAATTTATCGGCCGCTTCAAACTCGAACGCAGGGCGCTCCCCGCGATTGCGCTTACCACGGACACCTCGGCTCTCACGGCGCTTGCCAATGACTATAGTTTTGATTGTATTTTTTCCCGCCAAATCGAGGGGCTTGGCTTAAAAGGCGATCTCTTGATCGCGATTTCCACGAGCGGCAATTCCAAAAATATCCTTGCCGCCGCGGCAAAAGCCAGGGGAATGGGAATTGCCGTGGTTGCTTTTACGGGGGCCGACGGCGGAAACTTGAAAGCCGAAGCCGACCTCTGCTTTGCGGCGCACTCCAAGAAAACGCCCCACATCCAGGAGATGCATATTACGGCCCTTCATGCCATTTCAGAGGTGGCCGAAAAGATCCTCTTCGGCGCCTAGAAGTGATGACCGAAAAGAAAATTCTTTCTGCCGCAACCCTTCGTAAAGCGCTTGCGCCCCGGCGCAAACGGGGCCAGAGACTTGTTTTTACAAACGGCACCTTTGATATTCTCCATGCCGGTCATGTGAGCTATCTGGAAAAAGCCAGATCCTTTGGCGACTTTTTGGCGGTCGGTGTTAACAGTGACCGCTCGGTAAAATCCTACAAAACCCCGGATCGTCCGATTAACCCACAAGGGGACCGCATGAGGGTTCTCGCGGGCCTTGCCTGCGTGGATTTTGTCATTCTTTTTGACGACCCCACCCCGCTTAAGCTCATTCAGGCGTTGCGCCCGGATGTGCTGGTCAAGGGGGCCGACTGGAAAAAAGGCCAGATCGCCGGGGCAAGGGAAGTCGAATCCTGGGGCGGAAAGGTTCGCCTGGTCAAATTGCTCGAGGGGCGCTCGACAACCCGGATTATCGAAAGGATGCGGGGTTGACCCGTGCGGCGCCCGGCACTCGCCGTCCCGGCAAGTCTACGCCGGAGTATGAAAGATCCTTATTTGAGGATTCTTGATGCCAATTACAACCGGGCTAAAGAAGCCCTCCGCGTGGCAGAGGATTTGGCCCGTTTTTTTTTAAACCGCCGGGCTCTGGCGCTTGCTTACAAAAAAAGCCGCCACGATTTGACGAAAATTCTTTTAAAGATGCCGGTCCGCTACCGCGATCTTTTGAAAAGCCGAGACATTTTTTCGGATGTCGGCCGCAAAACGCCCATGAAGGACAAAGCTTCCAAAACAGGCTGGCCGGACATCATGCGTTCTAACATCAAACGATCCCAGGAAGCTCTAAGAGTTCTCGAGGAAGTTTCCAGGGTTCTTTTTCCAAAGCAGGCACGATCCTTGGAGGATTTGCGTTTTCGCCTTTATGAGCTCGAAACAAAGAGTTTTTGAAGATTTCAGGCTTTATGCGGTGACGGATTTAAGAGAGGACGATCTCTCGGTTTTAGCTAAAATCGAAGCCGCTTACGCCGGGGGGGTGGATATCGTGCAGCTCCGCTCCAAGACCCTGAATGACCACGCGCTTTACAGGATCGGCAGGGAGATTCGCGCTATTTCCGAAAGGATGGGAAAACTTTTCTTTGTCAATGACAGGCCGGATCTGGCGCTCGCGCTCAAAGCCGACGGAGTTCACCTCGGACAGGAGGATATGCCGTTTCAAGCCGCGCGCGCTCTTTGCCGCGGCGCTGGCCGGCGGTTTTGGATCGGGCGTTCGACGCACCGGATCGATCAGGCGCTCGAGGCCGAATCCGAAGGCGCGGATTATGTCGCGGTGGGTCCCGTCTTTGCGACCCCGACCAAACCGGGACGCAAAGCCGCCGGCCTGGAATATGTGAGGGAAGTTTCCGCGCAGCTTAAGATCCCCCTTGTGGCGATAGGGGGTATTGATGCCACCAATATCCGGCAGGTGCTGGAAGCCGGGGCACGGAGGATCGCCGTCGTGCGCGCCCTATTTGGAGGAGATGATGCTTACCAAGCCGCTCAAAGGCTCCGCTCTGAAATCGACCAATTCCAAAGCCTCGCAACTCTCTGACGCAGCGGCGCCTCTGGCCGTAGTCGGAACCGTGGCCATTGATTCCCTCGAGACCCCTTTCGGGAAGCGTCCCCGGGTCTTCGGCGGTTCAGCGACTTATTTCTCATTCGGGGCGACTTTTTTAACGCCGGTGGCGCTGGCCGCGGTGGTGGGTAAAGATTTTCCCGAGGAATACCGACGAGTGCTGAAGGAGCGCCCGATCGATCTTGCCAATCTTGAGGTGGCGGATGGCGAGACTTTTTTTTGGCGCGGCAAATACGGCCTTGATCTCAATTCCGCCCAAACGCTTGAAACGCGCCTTAACGTCCTTGCCGACTTTAATCCCAAGCTGGCCTTTAAGAAAAAACCCGACTATTTATTTTTGGCCAACGTTGACCCCGTGATTCAGGGGCGGGTGCTGGATCAGCTTGCCAAACCCCGCCTTAAGTTCGTGGCCGCGGATACCATGAATTTCTGGATCGCGAACAAGCTGAAGGAACTCCGCAAGGTCATTTCGCGGGTGGATTGCCTGGTTCTAAATGACGGAGAGGCGCGGCAGCTGACAGGCGAGAGCAACTTGATCCGTGCGGCGCAGCGCGTGAAAGAAATGGGGCCTTCGCGCGTGGTGATTAAAAAAGGGGAGCATGGGGTGCTCCTTTTTGACGAGGATTCCTTTTTTGCGCTTCCCGCCTATCCGCTTGAAAGTGTTTTTGATCCTACGGGCGCGGGCGACAGTTTTGCCGGGGGCATGATGGGGTATCTGGCCTCGACCGGGGATCTCGGCTTTCAGAATTTCAAAAAAGCCATTGCCTGGGGCAGTGTGGTGGCTTCTTTTACGGTTGAGGATTTTGGTCTGGAGGCATTACGCAAGATTCGTTTGCCTGACATTAAAGAACGGCTTGCAATTTTCCGAAAAATTAGTACATTCTAATTTCGGCCTTTCCCAAGCGGGATTAGCATAGTGGTAATGTCCCAGCTTCCCAAGCTGGTTAGACGGGTTCGATTCCCGTATCCCGCTCCATCAGACGGTTTTTAAATGAGCCAAAATTTCAACCTGCGCAACGTGCTGAAACTCATCCGCCATCATGGGTTATCCTGGTTTTTTTTAGGTGCTTTTGGCGTCTTCCTTCCGGTGCTTTTCTTTGAAGTTCTTTTGCGCGTCGGAATTGTTCCAAACCCGGCTTTCTCCAGGCATCAAGTCGACAGGACGGGGGAGAGCCCCTCGCACAAAATTCTTATCTTGGGGGATTCGTTTTTGGAAAAGCACGGGCACGGAAGCCCCTTATATTTTTCGCTTTTGGAGGACCTCAAAGGCGAAGGCAGTATTGCGGTTTTGAATCTCGCGCGCGGCGGATGCGGACCCCTGGAATATCTTATGCAGGCCAAGGTTGGGCTTGCCCGGCTCAAGCCGGGAAACGATCTGAGTGACGTGCAGTATCGCCCCGCAATTTCAAGCCCGTGGATTATTTTTCTGAAATCCCGGATCAAACAGTGGTATCTCTATGATTTCCTGGAGCGCGGAAGAGACGTGATTAGGGCCATGCTTTTGAAAGGGTATGTTACGCAGCCGCCGCCTCTCAAAAAAAATCCCGAGCCGCTTAACCCCTATCTAACGGAAGTGGCTCGCCGATATCCGCGCTATCTGGTAGATAATCTGCTCATGGATACCGAAGAAAACGAACGTGCCCTGGAACGGATCCGAAAGGTGCTTACTGAAATTCACCGGCTTTGCGATAAGGCGGGGGCGAAATTGTCCGTGGTGATCTTCCCGCAAAATTTGCAGGTCAACGGTTCGCTTTATTCCTTTTACGAGAGGTTGGGGTTTGTGATGGATCGCCGCCTACTCACCTCGGAAAAAGCGCAGAAGTTCATGGCCCGCTTTTGCGTGAACGAGCGGATTGCGTGTCTTGATTTATTGCCGTATCTCCGGGGCCTTCAAAATACGGGCTTCTACCGTGCAAACGATGACCACCTTACTGCGGAGGGGGCGGCGAAAGCCGAAAGCGTGGTGTTTCCCTTTGTTCGCGCCCAATTGCATGAATCTTGAAGGCATCACACCCTCCGACCGTGCTGCTTGAGGATGCGTTATTTACGCAGGGAAATTTTATTTCTTCTAAGTCATGTCCCAATTGGGATTGCAAAAACCTACCCAGAGCATCTATGGGGCGGGCGCTTCCGCTCTTTTTTTTGACATTCCCAAAGCCACGCGTACATCGTAGCCCGTTTATGGGAAAGACGCACCCGATCCCTCCCCGAAAGAGCTGAATGAAGCAATTTCGTAAGAAATCCAGGCTTGTTTTCCCCGCCTATTGAGTAATGCAATTTCATGAAGCAAATAGCACATTCATTCTTCTTTAAGTTAGGATTACCGCGGTTACTTAACTATTTTAATAACCATATAATAATACGTATAACGTGCGATAAGGCTTATTTATAAGCAGTTATAAAGTACTTTTATAAGTAGCTTGTTTGACTTGATGCTTTATATTGTGTATACTTTTCAAGAAAATTTAGAAAATATTTAAATGACTGTCTCCATTTAAATCTATAGGCAAAGGAAGAGCTATCGTATGCTCGAATGGCAGACCCAAAGACTGAAGCCCTGGGTTAGGTCAATTGCTCTGGCGACGGTTCTCTGCTTCACCTGGACCAATATTCTCTGGGGCGACGGTGGTCAATTCCTTACAAAAAGCACACCTCCTCCACCCTTACCCGTTCCCGCTGAAGAATCCGAAAAAGCCGGAAACAATTTCCTGCTGGGTTTATCCCTTCCGGAGAGCATCGGCCAGATCAAAAAGAATTTTCAGGGCGGGCGCGACAAGATCGTCATTCACATTCAAGACGCCCACGCCAACGAAGAAGCCCAGCGGAATATCGCGAAGATCCTCGATTACTTTGCCGCGCACCATGACCTGGAACTCGTAAGCCTGGAAGGCGCCGAGGGCGAACTTTTCACCGAACTCTTCTCGTTTTTTCCGAGTAAAGCCGCGCGTCAAAACGTGGCCGACTATTTTCTGAAAGAAGCCCGCCTTACGGGGCCCGAGTACCTGGCCATCGTCGAGCGGCCCGGCCTGAAACTTTACGGGGTCGAGGATCGGAAAGTCTACGAGAAAAATCGCCAGGCCTATATCGCGGCCCTGGAGTTCAAAGAGAAGGATGAAAAAGTCCTGGACGAGCTCGAAGGAATCCTGGAGAAAATTTCACGGTTTGTTTTCTCCGAGGAACTGCGCGAGCTTAACCGCCGGCGCATGACTTTTCAGGAGGGCGGCCACGAGCTTGCCGGGTACGCGCGTTATCTGGTGGATATGGCCAAGCGCCACAATATTACCGTCTATGAATATCCGGCCATGCACGCCCTGCTTTCTCTTTTGACGCTGGAACGGGAGATTAATTTTGAGAAGGCCGAAGATGAAATCGATCAGATGATTCTGGACTTGAAAAACATTATTTCCCGCGAGCGCCTCTCGTCTTTCCTGACCAATACCGTGCAGTTTAGAATGCGTAAGATGAAGCGTAAAGATTACTACGGGTATCTCGAACAGGAAATCCGCCGCGCCCCGCACCAGGAAGCCGGAGGCGGGAGCGAAGAGACGGACGGGCTTGAAACCAAATACGGCAATGTGCTGAAATATCTGGGCTATATGCAGCTCTATGACTCGATCGGGCTTGAAGTCTTTGACGAGATTGAGGCTCTCGAAAAGCAGATCAAGAACAAGCTCTTTTCTTCGGAAGCCGAGGTGCGGCTTGACCACCTGCTTAAGATGTTTTCCATTTACCAGAAGATGTTTGATTTTAGTCTGACCAAGCAGGATGCGGATTTTTTTTACACCTATCGGGACCAGTTCAAGGCCCAAACATTCCGCAGCGACCTTGAACCCATCATGAGAAAATTTCATTTTGAGGTCGCCTTGCCGGCAGATCTTGAACGCATTGATCAAGATATGCCGCGAATCGAGGAGTTTTATACCACGGCCCTGAAGCGTGACCGGATTCTGATCGACAAGGCCATGGAGAAGATGACAAGCGACGGGGCTTCGATCATGGCCATCGTAAGCGGAGGATTTCACACGCCGGGCATTGAAAAGTATCTGCGTGAAAACGATTACTCGTATCTCGTGATAGCGCCCCGCATTCTCAAGGGGATCGACGAGAAGAAAGAAAAGTATCTTTACGAACAGTCCCTGCGCCAGAAACCGGTTCCGATTGAGGACGTTCTAATTGAGGCCTTTTTTCCGCCGAAGTCCGCGGCTCTGAATGATCCCCGGTTTCAGCTGTCGGCCTGGCACATGATCATGAACCGGGATAATAGCGACCAGCTCATGCGTCTTTTAAAGCTTCAGGACCGGGAGCAAGCCAGGGCTTTTATCGCCAAAGATCCGGGCGCCGCGTATTTCTTTTTCACGTTTCTTCTTTCGCTTTCAAACAATGTTTTTCAGGCCAACAGCGTCGACGGTGCCCGGCGTGTTTTGCTCGAAGCCGTAAGCCAAGCGGTCGAAAACGGACAGTTCCTGCCCGAGCAGGCGGATGCGCTCGAAGAAATGATCAACCATCAGATGGATGAGTCGGAGCTGCTGACCCAATCGGACACCCGTAAGACACTCTTGATTGCCAACGGCTGGCTTCCCGAAGGACGCCATTTTGCGGCGGTGCTCCATCCTCACTCGGAGGAATCCGAAGTGAAATCGGCGCTCGGCATGACTCCCACAAACCAGAGAAATTTCTTTGTCCTGCCGCTTGCCGGAGAGATGCAGCTCGCGGTCGGAACCGTGGCCGACCATCTTCTGCCCGGCATACGCCGCAGCGCCCTTCGTTCCGAGGTCCGCGCGACCGCTGTCGCCACGCAGGGGCAAAAGCCGCGCGCCAAAACGCCGGGAAAAGTCCAGGATCCGGTGGTCCAAAAGACCCGCGAGCTCTATTTGAAACTTGCAAAGCTTGACGCCGGGCGCCGCGACCGGAGTATTCCCGAGGAATGGGACGCGAGGATCGATAAATGGAGCCGCGAAGA
>JAHFHI010000059.1 GCA_023246995.1 Candidatus Omnitrophota bacterium | reverse complement strand
TTCTGATGATTGATCGCTCTCGGCCTCACCCAGAACGAGTTCCTGCTGCAGAAAATCAAGCGATGTTTCCGGAGTGACAGCTTCCTCAATTTCTTCGGAAGGCCGCGCTGCTTCTGAAAGGCTTTTCACCGGGCCTTGCACAGCCGCGGGCTCGCTCTCGGGTGTGGCCACAAGCGCCCAAGATGCTGGTACGGTCTGATCCAGTAAAAGAGAAAACGTAAGAAGTACCGTGAGAACTCTAAAAAGCTTATTTTTTGATGCGTTCATCATGATTTTATCCTCCGAATTGAGATTAAATTTGTTTAATTATACAGTCATGTTTAATCTTTTTCAATAGACTTAAAATATTTATTTTAAACATGTTATGACTATTTAAATATGCTAAAAAAAGAAACTATTTAAAACTATTTATGCTATTTAATAGCAATCACCCAGATCCATGCCTCCGGGAGCCATTAAATACAGTTTATCTATAAATTATTTATTGTCAAATTATTTGATTAAAACACAAACAATACACAGAATCTAAACCTGAAAGATAATGCTGCTGAAGGGGAAAACGAGGACTAATTACAACGCAGGCATGTGAAAATAAGGATAACGGTGCCCGGAGCCAGACTTGAACTGGCACAGGGATTTAACTCCCCGACGGATTTTAAGTCCGTTGCGTCTGCCGATTCCGCCATCCGGGCATAAAACTAAAGGGATAGCTTTTTATTCTGAATTTAAATCCGCCACACTCTGCATGGCCTCCCATTCTTCCTTGCGCGGAAGGCTCTGCTGGGACTTCAAATGTGTGCCCCCCGCCCACCTCTTTCTCATGGGGCGCAGGTAAAATTGAGACCTCATTCTTAATTCTTAATTCTTAATTTCTAATCTTGAATTTTGGATTACTTTTTGGAGGCGCGGGGCGGAATCGAACCGCCGTATTCAGGTTTTGCAGACCCGTGCATTACCACTTTGCTACCGCGCCCTGCAAGGTTTGTCTCCGAAGGAAACCCCGATAGCCCGTGCGCCCCGAACAAGCGCGTTATTCCGCTCAACCCGCTTTGGCTTCAGGGCCTGGCGGATCGGAATGGATCCGATGTTTTGCCCTCTCAAGGACACCATCCTGTCCCATTTGTTCCGGACCACCAGTTCTGCGGCATGAACCCCAAAAAGCGTTCCCAAATTTCTGTCAAAAGGCGTCGGGGAGCCTCCCCGCTGAATGTGGCCCAGCACCGCGGCACGGCTCTCAATTCCGGCCTTACGCTCAATCGTCTCGGCAAGTCGTTGGCCGATCCCTCCGAGCTTCACGGGAAAAGGATTCCTCGGGTCGCGCTTTAAAATATGCGCCGTCCCTCCGATGGGGAAAGCCCCTTCGGCCGCCACAATAATACTAAAACGCATTCCCTTTCCAGCCCGGTTCCGGACCTCCTCGCAAACCCAGTCCATGCGAAAGGGAATTTCGGGAATCAAAATAATATCCGCCCCGCCCGCGCTGCCGGCATGAAGGGCAATCCAGCCGGCATTGCGCCCCATCACTTCGAGCACCATCACCCGGTGATGCGAAGCCGCGGTCGTGTGAAGCCGGTCCACGGCATCCGTCGCAATCGCGACCGCGGAATTGAAGCCGAAGGTGTAATCCGTTCCCCAAATATCGTTATCGATCGTTTTGGGGATGCCGAGAATCAGAATCCCTTTTTGGGAAAGCCGGTGAGCCGAATGAAGCGTCCCGTCCCCGCCTACCGTGACCAACCCTTCAAGACCCCACTCCCGGACATGCCGGAGGGCATCGTCCGAGCGGTCCTCAAAAGCACGCTTTCCGGCCTTCGAGATCGCCACCTTGAAAGGATTGGCCGTGTTGGAGGTCCCTAAAATCGTACCTCCCTGGGTCAGAATACCCCGGACATCCCCGATCCATAGCAGCCGCGCCCGCTTTTCAAGGAGCCCTTCGTAGCCGTCCTCAATGCCTAAAACTTCAAACCCTCCCCGGCAGAGGAGGGTTTTTACAAAAGCCCTAAGGACGGCATTCAGCCCCGGGCAGTCGCCGCCTCCGGTTAAAATCCCGATACGGCGGCGTTGTTTTTTAGCCAAATCAATCAGCGAAGATACTGCAGCTCTTCTCCCGTATTCGGATCAAACTTAAAGCGATCGGGAAAAGTCTGGCCGGTGCGGGGATTGTACTTGTTATGAATTTCCTGTGTCGGGGTCGTGACGGGAGCCTGGGTCTGCTGGGCGCCGTAGGGTTGCGGGGCATACTGGGGCTGATACTGCTGCTGCATCGATTCCTGACGCAGCTCGTTTTTGATGTTTTCCTTCTGGCGGCGCTGGGATTCTCCCATAAGAGCGCCGGCCAAAGCACCGGCTCCCGCGCCAATCGCGGTCCCGGCTCCGGCATGTCCGGTCTGATTTCCGATAATAGCTCCGAGGCCGGCTCCGAGGCCGCCGCCCAAAAGCGCGCCGGACTCCCGTTCGCTAAGCCCGCCGGTTCCCCCGGTGGCGCACCCGGTAACGAGTGTCATCATGACCATTAAAAGGGTGAGCCTTGAATTAGGACGTTTCATTTGGAATCCTCCTTGGCCTTTTTTAAATCTGGGTTGTGGGCATTATAGCCATTTTACCGTTCAAATCAAATTTTCTTACGAAAACCAAGCGCCAGGGAATCAGCCCAATCCAAAAGCTTCCGGGCAACCTGGGTTTTGCTTTGCTTTTTAAGAATTCGCGCATTCCCAAAAGCATCCAAAAAAGCCGTGTTGATACGCCGTTTGCCGAAAGGATTATGGGCCGGGCTGTAATAATTGGCCACGATTCCATCCAGATGCTTTCGCGCGATTTTTTCGCGCGCGCGGCGGAGCCAGTCTCGCGTTTCAAGACAAAAACCGATCACAAGCCGATTCCTTTTTCGGCGCCCGAGCCCTCCCACGATGTCCGGCGTTTGCATGAGATGCAGGCTGTGGGTCTTCGTCCGGCTGATTTTCTGCTTACTCGGCTTCGCCGCCGTAAAGTCACACACCGCCGCGGTCATAATCAAAATGTCGTTTTGAGCAAACTGCCGACGGCAGGCGCGTTCCAGCTCGCGGGCGCTCGTAATGCCGACCCAGCGCACCCCTGCGGGCTTTTTCAAGGCCGTGGGCCCGCTGATCAAGGTCACCTTCCGTCCCCTTCGCCGGGCTTCGCGCGCCACGGCATAGCCCATTTCTCCGGTCGAAAGATTGGAAAGAAAGCGCACGGGGTCCAGCATTTCGCGGGTAGGCCCGGCCGTAACGAGAATTTTGTGGGGCGCAAAAAGCTTGGCCATCGAAGTGTTTATTTTGGGGGGTCAGTTTTTAAGCAACGCGGCCACCCGCGCGACCACGGTTTGGGGTTCGCTCACATGGCCGATGGCATCACGGCCGCAGACAAGCCGGCCCTTGACGGGATCAATAAAGTGATACCCGATACCCTTTAGGGTCTCGATATTTTTGCGGGTCAGAGGATGCGTGTACATTTGATCATTCATGGCCGGCACCAAGACCACGGGCTTGCGGGTCGCAAGCACGATGCAGCTGGCCAGGTCCCCGGCCATCCCGGCCGCCAGGCGGGCGATAAAATCAGCCGAAGCCGGCGCCGCGAGAATCAGATCCGACTCTTCGGCTAGCGTGGTGTGCAAAACATCATAGGGTGTGTCCGGCGAAAAGAAATCATGATAAACCGGCTCCCCGCTTAGGGCCCGCAGAACCAGGGGCGTCACAAAGTGCTTGGACGACTCCGTCATGACGCAACGCACCCGCGCACCCGCGTCGCGAAGCTCCCGGATCAGGTCCCCGGCCTTGTAGGCGGCGATGGACCCGGTCAGGATGTGAAGAACCGTCTTATGAGCCAGACTTCTTTTCTTTGGATTTGACGATCTCATAGCGGACCTTCCCGGCGACAACTTCTTCAAGCGCGACCGAAGAAACCTTCTTAGAGGTGCTTTTGACAAGCGGCTGGGCGCCCGTGGCCAGCTCGTTGGCACGCGCGGCCGCGGTCAGCGTCAGCTTATAAAGGCTCGCCCCGGGTACTTTTAAAACATTTTCAAGACAAATGTAAGGCATTGTTTTTTTTGCTCCTTTTGTTTTTGAAATCCTGAATCATTTCCTCGACTTCGAGAATGGTCTGATCCAGGTTTTGATTAACGACTGCGTGATCATAGGAACCCGCGTCCTTGATTTCATCCTGCGCGACATCCATGCGCCTTTCGATCTCCCCAGCCGATTCGGTGCCGCGGGCCTCAAGCCGGTCCCTCAAGGCTTTAATCGAAGGCGGCAAAATAAAAAAGCTAAGCAGGGCCGCTTCGCGTCCGATGCCCTGACGGATCTTTTTGGCCCCCTGCACGTCAATGGCCAGGATCACCTCACGGCCCGACTCGAGTGCTTCCAGAACAAAACGCTTGGGGGTTCCGTACCACTGGTCAAAAACCTTTGCCGATTCCAAAAGTTCTCCCCCGGCCTCCATCTCCGAGAACTGCTTCGGGGTGACAAAACGGTAATCTTCCCCGTCTTTTTCCCCGGATCGCGGCGTGCGGGTGGTCACGGAAACCGAGCGGACCCAGTCACCGTGACGCTTAAGGAGACGGTCCACGATCGTAGTCTTGCCGCACCCCGAGGGCGCCGAAAAAATGATCAGGATTCCGGAGCCTGAATTCTTACTCGATGTTTTGGATTTGTTCTCTGATTTTTTCAAGCTCGCCTTTGACAAACACGACTTCGGTCGCGACCTCAAAAAGCTGGGCCTTGGAGCCCAGGGTGTTGACCTCCCGGTTCATTTCCTGGCAAAGGAAATCAAGCTCCCGTCCGATTTCCGCGCCGCCGCCGAGCCGCGCCTTAAAAAGATCCAAATGACTTTTCATGCGTACGATTTCTTCCGTGATATCGCTTCGTTCGGCCAGAAACGCGGCCTCCCGCGCGAGCCGGTCGGGATCGGCCGGATGATCTTTCAGGATAGCGTTCATCCTCTCACTCAATTTTTTAAGAATCCGCTCGTTTTGTCCGGCCGCGGATTTTTCAATCTTCGCGAGCGCGACCCGGATCAGGCCAAGCCGGGTAAGGATATCCTGGCTAAGCTTGCGGCCCTCGAGATGTTTGGCCGTGACGGCCTTTTTTAACCCCTGCACCAGAAGCCTTTGCAAAGATGGCCAGATCTTTTCGGCATCCGTCTTGCGTTCCTCGGCGGTAAAAATGCCGGGGAGCCTCAAGAGATCGCTCACGCTCAAATCCCCGCCCAGGCGGAATTTCCGCTTGAGTTTTTTAACCGATGCCGCGTAAAAACGCACGGCCGATTCATCAATGACAGCCCGGTTCGCCGCCTCGCCGCTCGCGGACTCGCGCATTAAACTGACCGTCACCTTGCCGCGCCTCAAAGAGGCTTGAACAAAATCACGTATTCTGTTCTCCAAGGAACCTAATGCGGGAGGAACTTTTAAAGAAAATTCAAAATATCGGTGATTGAGCGAGCGTATTTCAATGCCCCACGCGCCTTCCGGGGTATTTGAAACGGCCCGAGCAAATGCCGTCATGCTGCGAATGGCCATGATTTCTCGAAGTAAGTTGAAGAATTATAAGGACTTGCGCCCCTGGTGTCAACTAACCTGACACGTCGGGGGAGGGAGAAGGCGAGGCCATCTTAGGCAGCGTAAAAGTAAAGCAGGCTCCCCCGCCGGGGAGATTGCGGGCATGGATACGCCCCCCGTGTGCTTCCACGATCGTTTTGGCGATGGACAGCCCGAGGCCCGAGCCTTCGCCTTTGGGGGAAGCCAAATTCCCGAACTGCTCGAATTTGTTAAAAACTCTGTCCAAGGCTTCCTGGGGAAGGCCGGGCCCCGTATCTTCGACAGAGCACTCGAAGTGCTTCTCCTGATGCCTAATACGGATTACGATACATCCGGTCTGGGTGAATTTGAGGGCATTGGTCAAGAGGTTGGTCCATACCCTGGCAATCTGATCCCTATCGGCGAGCACTCTCGAAGGCGATCCCGGAATCGCCGTTTCAATCCTGATGCCTTTAGTGCGCGCCGTCATTTCAAAGAAATCCACCATTTCGCGGGCCATCGCGTTTAGGTCAAAATCGCTTTCCGTGATTGCGTTCTTTCCCGCCTCCATCTTGGCCAAATCAAGGAGATCGGAAGATGTCCGCACAAGCCGGCCGATGCTGTGCTGGGCCAGGTTGAGCAGGGAGCGGGCGTCTTCCGAGATCGGCCCCGCGATGCCGTCTAAAACCTGCTGGATGCATTCCTTGAGCACCGCAAGGGGGTTGCGCACCTCATGGCTGACCATATGGACAAACTGTTCCCTCATCAGGAGAAGTTTTTTTCGCTCGACCGCAAAAAGAAGGATCCGCAGAATCTGTACGGAATCAAACCGGCCCTTAATCAGATAGTCCTGCGCCCCCCTCTGAATGGCCTTGAGGCCCGCCTCATCGTCATTCAGCCCGGTCACCACAATCACCGGGATATCGGGAAATTTTTCGCCTAAAATGTTGAGACTTTCCAAGCCCTGGCTGTCCGGCAGATAAAAATCGAGTACGATCACATCGGGGATTTTTAGACCCGCCGCTTCAAGGCCTTTTTCAAGAGTCGCGGCGATCGAAAGCTCTAAACCTATCGCGCCTTCCTTGGGGAGCATATACGCAAATAAACGCTGATCCCCGGGGTCGTCTTCGATTAATAGGACATGCAGCGTCTTCGAGGGAATCTTGGGCAAAGAGGCCGGGGGTTCTTGGGCGGGCAACGGGGTACTCACTCCGGCAGTCTCGCGATCGAGAACCAGAAATCTTCGATGCCCAAAATGGCTTTTTGAAAATCCGCGAAATCAAGGGGCTTTGTGACGAAGCAATTTCCCCCGGCGGCGTAGACTTTAGCGACATCGGACGCCGCGTTGGAAGTGGTCAGCACCACGACCGGAATTTTCTTCAAATCCTCGTCATGCTTGATTTCAAGAAGCACTTCTCGTCCGTCTTTTCGAGGAAGATTGAGATCAAGCACGATCAGATCAGGCCTTTGCTTGGCGCGATACTCGCCTTCCCGGCGCAGATAACGGATCGCCTTTTCACCGTCATCGACCGCTTCGAGCTTCAGGGAAAACCGGCTGGCTTTTAAGGCCTCTTCGGTGAGCCTGACGTCGGCGGCATCATCCTCGACAAGCAGCACCTGAATAGCCCTCATGTGAGAACTCACTCGGGACACCCCTCCTAGAAGACGCTTCTCTATAAGACTCGGGTTCCGCAAATGTCCCCTCTCCCTATGGGAGAGGGTTGGGGTGAGGGAAA
>JAHFHI010000058.1 GCA_023246995.1 Candidatus Omnitrophota bacterium | reverse complement strand
AAAAATCCCGCCATGGGATTTTTAGGGGATCCGGCCGCGAAAGCCAGAATCAGACAAAGAATTCCGGGCGATATTTTTTTAAAAAAAACACCCGGACGAAAAGCGGGGGAGCTCATGGAGTCGCGGCCGGCAAAGCTCCGGGAGCGGCCGGGAATTTACCTTCCAGGGCGTCATGGGCGAGATTTTTTACTTCTTCGCTGAAATCCGAAGCGAGAATCCACTTAAGATACGCCGGGTCTCTGACGGCAATCTCCTGCAGGCCCCACTTTTTGGCGTAACGCCCGAAGACCGGGTAAAGATCGCCGTTCCACCAGCGGAATTTTCTTTCCTGACCGTAAAAATCCTGAATTTCCTTGTAATCAAACGCCAGAAGCGCGTCGAGATCCGAACTGCCTTTGCCGTAGCGCTGGACCTGCGCCCTTAAAATCTCGCAGGTGGCCTGCACATCCCCCAGGGCCGAGTGGGCCTGGGCATGGGCCTTGCCGCAATAGAATTGATAAGCCGCGGCAAGATCCCTTTTTTCGTTCACGTGAAAAACTTTTTGCGCGTCATAGATCCTGCGGCTGCGCCAATCAAGGCTCTGGCCCGCATGCTCCATTTCCTTCTGAAGGAGCGGAAGGTCAAAGCGTTCGAGATTAAACCCGGCAAAATCGGCGCCCTCCAAGAAAACCCCCACTTCGCGCGCGATCGCCGAAAAAAAGGGCGCGTCCTGAACATCCTCGTCACGAATTCCGATCAGGCGGCTTACATGCGGCGGAATGGGCATTCCGGGGTTCACTCGTTTATGAAAAATCCGTTCCTCGCCGGAAAGCCCCAAGCGAATCATGGCAATCTCGACAATCCGGTCTCTTTCAATCCATACGCCGGTTGTCTCCAAATCAATAATGACCAGTTCTGAAGAAAGTTTCACCCGAATACTCCTCGATTAAGAATGCCGGGATTATATCAGATTCGGCGTCAGACGCGATGGGAGAAAAGAACGCTGGTTCTAAGAGGCCAGACGGCCGTCCCAGGGATCGAGCTCGGCAAGCTTTCGCTCAAGGGTTTCATAGAGGGTGGCGTTTTTGACGGCCTGCGCCACCTGCGCCGAGAAAATACTGGCATTCATGAGATCCGTCACGGTGAAATTATCCCGACACGCAACGCGGTTAAGGTTTAGAACGCCCAGAACCTCGCCTTGGCAGATAAGCGGACAGACCATCGAGGAGCGAATCCTGGGGTTGGGCTCAAGGCCCTGAAAGTCCTTGTAACTTTCAAGCCCGTCGATTAAAAGGAAGGGCCGTTTTTCTTTGGCCGCGCGCCCGGCCACACGCTCCCCAATCTGGATCTGAACCCCGCGCACGATGTCTTCGGGGATACCGATGCTGGCCGCGATATAAAGCTCCCGGCGGTTATTGAGAAGCATGATGGACCCTTCTTCGGCATAAAAAACACGGCTCATGAGATCAATCACCTTGTCCAGCACCGCCTGGATTTTCATGTCGGAAAACAGGATCTGGCTTGCCTCGTAGATGGCCGCGCTGTGGATATCAGCCCTCCGGTTATCGGCGTTTTTCAAAGAGAGCTCGGCGTCTTTTTTCTTGAGTTCAGACTCCAAAAAATGGCGGTGATTTTCAAGGGACCCCGTAAAAAGCCCCAGGCTTAAGGAGAAAAGCGAACCCATGAGAAGGATGAGATTGGCGGCAACGGTCCTGTCAATGGCTTGGGAAGAGTTAAGATAGTGGTCCCACAAAAGGAATGTGAAAAGAAGGCAGACCAAGGATATCAATATTGAGAAACGAGATACCTGATTTTTTTTCATGCTAAATAAACCATAGCACACGGGGAAAGGACGGACAAAAATCCTCGTAAAAAGGCGGGCGGGTAAGGGGCTCCTAATCCCCCTTATTTTCAGCCATTCAAAAAGCCCGCGCCGTGTCCGGTTAAAGGACCGGGCCTCTCCTGAAAGCTTTTAAAGGGTGATTAAGAACCTTCGGCCTTGAGGCTTGCGAGTTTGGCCTGAAGAAATTGAAATCCGGCAGGATCGCCGAGTTCGGGCAGTTTGCGGTGGGTGAGAAGGTAGATTTTAAGATCCGGCTCGGCTCCGGGTAAAACCGACTGATTCCCGGCTCCTTGAAGCGCGCTTCTAAAAGCTATTCCCGCGTTTTTAAAAAAAGCTCCGAGCGGCTGTTCGTGGGCCAGGCCGCGCACGACGATACTGCGGGTTCGCGCGTCCCGGCTGCGGACTTTGGCGATCCGAAGACCGAGCGCTTCATCGCGCAACGCAAGGGATCGGGCGCAGGCCTGATAAGCAAGCCCCAGGCTTAAGAGGGCTTGATCCCGCTCTCCCCGGTGCAGCCATTCAAGCGCGGCCACGCCCAAGGCATCGCGTTTTAAATCTTCAAGATAGGCTTCAAAAACCGGAATTTCCGTCTGAACTTTGAGATTCCATCCAAAGCGCCGAAGTCCTTCAAGCGCCTTTCGGATTTCTCTGTAAAAGGGATCGGTGCTGTTCCAGAACATCTCCTCGCCGGCTCCTTCGGAGCGCAGGGCCGATTCAAAGATCAATCGCAGGAAAGTTTTTTGTTTAGCCGGCATGTCCCCCGAGATAAGGGTTTCATACCAGCTGGTTTTCTCGGCGTTGAGCGGGAACCTCCGCTCAAGCTCGGCCACGGTCATGGGCAGCCCCGCCGGATAAGCGTGTTCGATCCATACCACGGCCGGTTCTCCGGGAACGGCTTTGGCAAGGATCCCCCGGATCTGGCGTGCCGACCAGAGCCCGTCCTCGCGGCTTGCGTGAGAGGAAAATATCAGGTTGACGGGCCCGGTGGAGGCAAAAGAACCGGGAATGGTTTCAAAGGGAGGCCGCCCGGCATGGAAGATTTGTTCAAAGGGTTCCTGGGACCAGGTTTTAATAACCGATCGCAACCCAGGACCGGTCTGCTCCTTGGCCGGCTCCGAGAAAAGAACCGGGATATGGAAACCGCTTAAGAAAATCAATACGGCCGTGCCGGGAATATAATTTTTAAAACGCAGGGATTTCATTTTTCCTCATGCGCCCTTTCCGGCGTCGCGATGAAAATAAGCCGGAAGCATAACACCTTCCCGAAGGACCGGCAAACAGCCTGCCCGGAAAAGGCCTTTCCTGCGCTCGCCTGCGATTGATTGCTTAAAATCGCTAGCCCCGGGAATTTTGCCCATTTGCGTTTTTCCGGGAGTCCGAAAAAACTCCGCGGCGGGCTTTACTTCTTGAACAGATTTTCGATTCTCTGGCATTCGTCTTCGCGAAGCTTGCGGTGGCCCTGGAGCCATTGATTGAGCGTGACAAATGAAACCCCCAGCGCCTTAGCAAGAGAGCCGTGGGAAAGCCGCCGCTTGGCCGCGTATTCGCGAAGCTCCTGAAGCAAAACCGCCTTCCCTTTCCGGGGAGGCTTTGAAGAGGCCCCGGGCTGGCTCATGGTTTTTTCCACGCCAGCGTCATGCCGTCACGAACTGTCAGCATGACCGCTTCGACCCGGGAGTCGTTTTGAACCCGACGGTTGAATTCCGAAATCGCATGATCGCTTTTTTCTTTGGGTTCAAGCACGCGTCCGCTCCAGAGCACATTGTCGGCTACGATCAGCCCGCCCGGCCGGAGCAAAGAGAGAACCGCCTCCCAATAGGCCGGATAGTTTTCTTTATCCGCATCGATAAACGCCATATCAAAAGGCCCGCTCAAAGTTTTAAGCGTTTCAAGCGCAGGCCCGAGCCGGAGCTCGATTTTGGAGCCGTGCGGACTGCGGGCCCAGAAACGTCGGGCGATAGCGGTGGTTTCAGGATCTCTATCGCAAGTAAGAATCCTGCCGTCCTCGGGTAAGCCTTCGGCCATGACGAGCGCACTATAGCCGGTAAACGTTCCGATCTCAAGAATCCGTTGTGCCCGGGTAAGCCGCACGAGAAGGCGCAAAAACGCTCCGGCCATACGCCCCACCTGCATCTGGGGAAGACTTGTTTTAGCGTAGGTTTCACGGGCGAGCTCAAGGAGCAAACCCGATTCTTCCGGGCTGTGAAGCAGCGCATAATTTTCGATGGTGCCGTC
Source organism: Candidatus Omnitrophota bacterium (assembly GCA_023246995.1). Classification (GTDB taxonomy): domain Bacteria; phylum Omnitrophota; class Omnitrophia; order Omnitrophales; family Aquincolibacteriaceae; genus JAHFHI01. Next base: position 3,244 of record JAHFHI010000058.1, on the reverse strand, counting down.
GATAAGAGATTTCACGGCCGGGCAGCTCCCGAAACAGGAATTCCGGCGAGGTAAATCACGGCCGTTACCCAAAACGCGGCAAGGATATTTAGCACAAAACCCGTCCGCGCCATTTGACGCATGCTCACATACCCGCTTCCGAAAATAATGGCATTGGGGGCCGTGCCCGAGGGCATCATGAAGGCAAGCGAAGTGGCCATCGTGGCCGGCACCATGAGCCAATAGGGATGAATCGCCAGCATCTTGGCCGCGCCCGCCAAGACCGGCATCATCATGGTGACCTGGGCCGCGTTGGACATGAGTTCGGAGGCGAACACCGTCCCCAAGTTCAGGATGAGTAAAAATCCAAAAAACGGAAACCCTTTAAAAATTTCAAAACCCCCGGCCATCCAGGCCGCGAACCCGCTTTTTTCCAAGCTCCCGGCAAGCGCGAAACCCCCGCCGAAAAGCAAAAGGACGCCCCAGGGGAGTTCCTTTGCCGCGTTCCAATCGAGCAGCTTCTCGTTTCCCGGGCCGGAAGGAAGCGCGAAAAGAAGAACGGCCGCAGCCATGGCAACCGTTCCGTCATGGATACCGCTCAAGCCAAACCGGCCCGCCCATCCGTGAAAAACAAAATTTCCGAGATCCAGATCCCCGCGGGTAATCCAGCCGGCAACGGTGAGCAGAAAAAGAACCGCCACGCGCCATTCGGCCCGGCTCATGGGCCCTAAATCCGGAAGATGTCCCGGTGAGAGCGTCAAAACACGACCGTCCTTCTGCGGCTTCACGCGCAGGACAAAAAAAGCCAGATAAATCCAGCTGATGCCAAGAAATCCCGCCGCCAGGGGAAAACCCAGAATCATCCATTCCGAGAACTGGATCGGGGGGATTTCGGGAAAAAGCACTTTGGCCTGTCCGGCAAAAATCATATTGGGCGGAGTCCCCACAAGCGTGGCAACGCCTCCGATGCTGGCGGCGTAGGCAATCCCGAGCATCAACGCGGGTTTAAACCCCGCAAGGCCGTCCGGGCTGTTTTCTCCCCCTTCTTCGAGATGCCCGAGAAGCGCCAGCCCGATCGGGAGCATCATCATGGCGGTCGCGGTATTGGAAACCCACATGGAAATAAACGCCGTGGCGAGCATAAAACCGGCAAGCAGACGTCTCGGGCCGGCCCCCAATATCCGGATCAGAAAAAACGCGATCCGCTTTTCAAGACCGCATCTTTGCATGGCCAGGGCAAGCATGAAACCGCCGAGGAAAAGAAAAATGTTTGCGTCGGCGTAAAATTTGGCGGTTTCCTCGGCCCCTAAAATCGAGAGCACCGGATAGAGCGCCAGAGGGAGAAGCGCTGTCACGGCAATGGGCAGGGCCTCGCTCACCCACCAGACGGCCATGAGCAGGCTCACCGCGCCGGCACGACGCCCCTGTTCGGTGAGCCCGGGCGGCAAGGGCAAAAGAAGGCACAGCGCGAAAAGCAAAAGCCCGGCCCAAAACCCGAACGCTATCTCTTTGGGTTTGCCCGATTGCTCCGTTTGAGTTTTTCCCATGTGTCCGGCAAGCCTTTGATTTTTTTAGCGGGTGATTTGCAATCCGGGAAATCGCAGGGTAACTTTAAGTTGTACGCACTTTTCGCCGAAAATCAATCCAACCCTTTGAAGGGATGGTTTATGGTCAATTACGAATGGATTTTTAATTTGTTGGTTTTTTCCCGCGAAAGCATGGCCGCGACACCTCAAACGGAGGAAATGGCCTCCGCGGCCTAAAGCTTGCACGGCCCTTAAATGAGCCCGTCGAAATAGGTCTTGAAGAGGCGCTCGATTTCATCGAGGCGGCCTTCCTGAACCAGCATGTGCGTGAACTGCGCGAAAACATCCAAATGCGCCACCGCATTCAACCCGGCATCCTGGCTGTGGACGCCTTTCAGGCGCTTCCAGAAAAACTGATTCAACGTTTCGATATCCTCGAAAACCTTAATAAGCCCCTTCAGCTCCCAATCCGGAACGCCGCCTTTCTTCCATAGAAAAAACTGGGCCAGAAGATACATGGAAAGCAGCCGGTAAATGGTCTCTTCCATCTGGGCAAAGGGAAGGTGGGTGCGCACCATGGGACGCAGCTTATCCATGACCGGGCAGCCGCTCGTCACCATCACAATCCCCATGAGCGAACTCACCCCGTGCTGAAGGGCGGCCCGCTTTTTATAGGTTCGCGACGCCGTCTCAATTTCGACATCCGCCTCTTCATAGGAAATCGCGTCTTTGGCAAAATCGATCACGTCCGTCAGGTTGGCGGCAATCGGACAGCGCTCGTGAATCTTTGAATCAAGCGGACAATGCGAGCACTTGCAATAATCCAGGCCGGTCCAGGCCGGATAGGCGTCTTTTTTCTTGGGGATGAATTGAAGGGTTGCCGGGTCAAGCTCAACCCGGAATTCTTTAAGAGCGCCGCTGTTTAAGGTAAATCGGTAGTGGAAAAAAAAGGGGCCTTCGGATTCAGCGGGCATGAGAACCTTCGGTTAGCCTGAAAAATTTTCGCCTCCCGCCGTTTTTCGAGCCGGGAAGCATTTTAAACAAATTCCGGCCGCACGAGACTCGGAAGAATCCCGGCCTCAAAACCGCGTTCGAGGAGTTTTTGAAAGCCTTCTTCGGCTTCGGGGCTCAAAGAAACGGTCTGGTGATTGACGTACATTCCCACAAACCGGTCTCCGATTCCTTTGGAAATGCCGCGGCCGTAACGAAGGGCGTAGTCGAGGGCTTCGCTGCGGTGGGCCAGGGCGTATTCGATGCTTTCCTTGAAAAGCTCCGTGAAAGACTGGATCGTCTCGCGGCCAAGATCCCGGCGAATGACGTCCACGCCGAGCGGAAGCGGCCTGGCGACCTCCTCATGCCACCACTGGCCAAGATCCAAAACCTTGTGCAGCCCTTTTTCCTCGTAAGTGATCTGTCCCTCGTGAATCACAAGGCCGTAATCGGCCGCGCCTGAAAAAACCGCTTCAAAAATCCTATCAAAGGGAACAAAAACAGGTTCGAAATCTTTTGCGAAAAGCTGAAGCGCCAGAAATGCCGTGGTGAGCTGGCCGGGAACGGCAACTCTTCGGCCGCGCAAATCCGCGGCCTTTGGAGGCTCAACCTTTGCCGACGGCGCCACCAGAATCGGGCCGTACTGTTCGCCCACGCTCGAGCCCGATCGCATGACAAGGTAGCGGTCCGCCAGATACGCGTAGGCATGGCAGGAAACAGCCGTCACTTCGAGCTCCCCGCGCAGAGCC
>JAHFHI010000057.1 GCA_023246995.1 Candidatus Omnitrophota bacterium | reverse complement strand
GTTTGTTTTCGGCGCGGCCGGGCTTGCGGTTCTTCTTTTTCTCACCGTGGCGCTTCCCCGGATTATGCATTTGTACGAGGATATGAATATCGAACTCCCGGCCTTGACGCTTTTTATGGTTTATCTTTCCGACGCGCTGCGCAATTACTGGTATTTTGCGGTGCTTTTTGTGCTGTTCCTTTTTGCCGGAGTGCGCTACGCCTGGACCCTTCCGGGATTCCGCAGGGAGGTGCAGGCCTTGGTCCTGAAGCTTCCGGTCTTCGGGCCGCTTTATGAAAAGGTGGTGCTCTCAAGAATCGTGCGCGCCTTCGGAGCGATGTACCGTTCCGGGATTCCGATCCTGGTCATTTTTCAGCTGCTTCCGCAGGTCACGCGCAATGTTCTCTACGAAGAGGCGGTGCGGCGCCTGGAGGCGGCGGTTCGCCGGGGTGAAGGTCTTGCCAACGCGTTTTTCCGGGAAAAACTTTTTCCCCGGAGTGTGGCCAATGTCATTTTTGTGGGCGAGGAATCGGGAACCCTGGACGTCAACTTGGAACGCATTGCCGGCCGGTTTGAAGATGATGTGGACCGGACCACCAAGACGCTCGGGACCCTTTTGGAGCCCTTTTTAATTCTGATGATGGGAGGTTTTGTGCTCTTTATCGCGCTCGCGGTTTTTATGCCGATGGCCAAGCTGGTGACGACCCTCACCAATGAGGCCTCCGCGGTTTAGAGCTGCTGTTTAAATAAAAAATGATGAGAGAAAATTTCAAGCCCCGCCGATTTTTGGGGCGCGGATTTACGATTATGGAACTTCTCGTGACCATCACCATCATCACGATTCTCACCTCGATTTTGGTCGCGGGCACCACCGGGTTTCGCGACCGCGCCCGCAGGACCAAGACCCGGGCCCAGATCGCGCAGATGGAAACCGCCCTCGAAGCTTACCGGAATGATTTTCTGCGTTATCCCAATGACGCGAGTCCGACGCAGTATGAGAACGACAATTCCTACATCCTGGAGCAGCTTTCCGGACGCGACATGGACGACGGGGTTTACAGTTCGGCCATTACCGGGGATGCGCGCTGGAACGGTCCTTACTTTGAACCCAAATCCGAAGACGTTGTGATGATGAACGGAGCCGGAGGCACTCCGGTGAGAACCTGGGTGGATGCCTGGGGAAGCGCTTTCAATCTTCGGCTTGCCAATGACACCACGTTCGAGACCTCCAATCCCAATCCTCCTCTCAACCGCGCTTTAAGCTTCGATATCTGGTCGCACGGGCCCAACAAGACCAATGACTCGGGTTCTCACGCCGCTTCGGGCTTGGGAGGCGATGACATTGGAAATTTTTAGGGCCCGGGGATTCTCCCTTTTCGAACTTTTGATCGTTCTCACCATCGTGGCTCTTTTGGCCAGCGTGGGCGCTTTCGGGATGTCCGGTTTTCGTTCGGGCCAGGTGCTTCGCGCTTCACGCGATGAGGCCGCGATGCTCGTGGAAAATGCCCGCAGCATGGCGGTCTACAGCGGGCAGCCCAGGTATCTTCGCTACGATTCCACAAACCGGATTTTTTGGGTCGAAACGGCCGGCGGCACGAGAGTGAGCGATAATGTCCGTATTGAAAGCGGGATCACGGTAGCCGGGCCAGGGCAGGTGATTTTTACCGGAACGGGCGCGCTTAGCCCGGTCACCTCTGTCAATTATACGTTTACCTTCACGCCAAGCGGACGCACCCTGACCCTGACGATTCATCCGCACAGCGGAAGGGCGGAGGCTGTATGAATCGGCGCGCCGAGAAAGGTTTTTCTTTGCTTGAAACGCTTTTTGCCATGGCCGTGATCCTGGTCGGGATTCTCGGCATCTTCGGGCTTTTTCAATCCGGTCTCGCCAATATGCGGATGGCCAGTGTCAAGATGCGCGCCGCGCTGCTTGCCAGCAACTTTCTTGAGGAAGTGAAAGCCTATGGTTTTAATAATCTGCCCACGGCGGGTACGGTGGCTTCCATGGCATCTTCGAGTTCCGGACGGATCACCGATTTTCCGGCGCCCTACGAAGGCACTGCCGCCATTTCCAATGTGAGCGAGGATTTAAACGGCGACGGTGCCAATGACTACGCGGACAAAAGCGGAAATTCCATGCTTCGGGAAATTGCAATCACGGTCCGGATTCCCGGGGCTTTCAAGGACATGACCTTCCGGACCCGGATCTCACGGCCTTAAATTATTTAATTCCGATAAGGTTTAGAAAACTGACGATGCGACTCATAAAAAGAAAAAAAACAGGCCATCGATCACGGGGTTTTACGCTGATCGAGCTCCTGATGGTTTTTGGCGTGATGTCGATCCTGGCGGGGCTTCTGGCGGTGATGGCGGACTCCGGGATGAGGGCCTATCGCAACGCCCGCAGGGAGCATGAGATCGTTCGCGGGGTGAGTCTTGCCTTTGAAATGCTGCGCCGGGACCTGCTCGGCGCAATTGACCGCGACCCGGCCACAGGGAATGCGATTGCCGGCGTGAACTTTATCGGGATTGACCAGACCTCTTCCGGCAGGCCGGCCGACCAGCTTCGCTTTATTGTTTTTACGAGCCCGGAAGCCGCAGGGCGCGGGGATATGACCAGCATCAATTACCGGTTTGAAACGGTGAACGGTGTGGGAAGGCTTTCAAGGGCTTTCCGTGCCATGACAAGCGCCGGGATTCCGCCGCTTAACCTGACCGGGCAGGAAACTTTTGAACCGCTTGCGGTGAACGCAACATCCTTCAATGTCGAATATATGGAAAATGCCGGAGACAACTTTCAGACCAGCCTCGCCAGTTCGAGCCCGGATGCATATAACGCGGCAACCGAGGGAAAGCTGCCCCGCGCGGTCCGGATGACCGTGACCGTGCAGCCGCCGGACAGTAAAGAAAGGAGTTTTACCCAGACCGTGATGTTTCCGCTGGACTGAAAAAAAGTCATGACGCGACGGACTCTAAAACATTCGGAAAAAGGATTCGCCCTCATTTTCGCCGTGATCATTTTGGGAATCGTGGGGTCTTATGTCATGTACCTGCCCCTGGCCGGGCGCTACGCTTCCGTCTTGAGCAAAGACTACTTTTACGGAAGCCGGGCCCGGTATCTGGCGGAGTCCGGGATCGACGGCACGATCGCGCGTATTCGCCGCGACGTCACCCGTATGCCGCTTGTTCAGCTGCGCGTTGACGGCAACGGAAACGGAAGCTGGGCCGAGGATGTCGACGAACTCACGCCCCGGGGAGTTCTTGATCAGAATTATTCAACGCGCCGGGACGGGCTCGACCAGGACGGCGACGGCCAGATCGACGAAGCCGACGAGACCCAAAATATCGGAGGCGCACAGGAGGGTTTTTTTACCGTGGTGCGTGATTTGGGCCGCGGCATTGACCTTAACCTCTCAAGCCCCGACGTGGCGCTTAACAGCACCCGGGCCAATAACGCGCTTCGATACGCACTGGCGCGCTTCCCGGAAATAAACGAGATCAATATCGGCGCGGATTCTCTTGTCTCGGGCGGCATTGTGGATGCCATCATCAGCTATCGCAATAACGAGCTTGGGGGCCGGTTTCATTCGATCGAAGAGTTAAAAGCGGTTCCCGGGATGACGAACGCGATTTATAACCGCCTGAAAGATTTTGTCACGGTGACGACTCCCGACACCGTGGTCGGGGGCGGCTTGATCGCGCATTATTACAACAACATTACGGGGACTCCGAGCAATGCGCAGTTTGATTACAACAGCTACGCCGGGAGTGTCATCGAAAAAGGGGCCGGGGGATTTAAGCGCGGCGGAAGTTTCGCCTTTTATATGTATAACGCCACGGATTTCGAGGGCACCCAGGTCACGCCGGCTTCTTTTACCGCAGCGTCGGTGAATCCCCGCCCCATCACACTTACACGGCAAGGAGTTTTGACAAACGATGCTTCTCCGGGAAACCCGGTTGTCACCACCACGCAGCTTACTTTCGGAGTCCGGTGGGAAGGCTTTATTTTTGTGCCCGAGGACCGTTTTACGAGCGGGCAGGGAGCGCCTATGACATTCCGCGTGATCGCCACGGGCGGCGCGCGCATGAAAATCGGGGGGCAGGCCCTGGTGCGGACCAATGATTTTTGGAATAGCGCCCATAACGGGGCTCCCGGCTATTCCTCCACGGATTACTTTCAGTTTTCCACGAGCTTGAATGATTTTTCATCCGGCTGGCAGCCGATTGAAATCGAATATTGGTGTAACAATTCCATCCCGGTTTTTATCCTGCTCTGGAATGAGGGCTTTCGCTTGAGACCCGGAAGCGCCAATGATCACACGGATCCGGATGTGGACATGGGGGAGCAGACCCAGAGCATCGCATCGGCGCAGCTCGGCTACAAAGCCGGCAGTTTTTACGAGATCCGCTCGACGGGGATTGTCCGTAATAATGTCGGCGGGATTGAAAGTCAGAAGACCCTGACAGGACGGTTCCGGCTCTATGATTTTTTTCACGATACGCTGGTGCGGGATTTCAGCCAAGGTTCTTTCTCGGCCGGGCAGATCAGCCTGCGCGATTCCTACCCCGTGGGTCCGAGCAACGCGGACAATAATGTGAACGAGGAATTCAGCCGGACAAGCCCTTACCGGCGCAACTACCACACCATTCATAACGCCGTGAAGATCGGATACTGGGCCAATTTTGATGACCTGGCGGATGATTTTTCGTCGAGCACCGGCTTTGGCGGCTGGAAGGCGAGAAACGCGGAAACCACGCTTGCGCTTAGCGATATCGACGGGGACGGGGACCGGGAGCTTGCCATCACGAGCACCGATGATATGACGACCGACCCCTACATCCCGTTTTTTGACGCTTCGGCTTTTCTTAGCATTCCGGCAGCGGATCTGGTCGGAACCGGCTCGGCCGCCAGCCCGGACTCGGCCTATAACTACCGCTATTTTTACTGGCGCTTCCGCGAGCACGCCAATCGCGGCCCCATGGACCGGATCGCGGGATTAGCCGGGGGGATCGACCCCTCGGACGGGAGTTGGAAAAATAGTGTTGAGGATTACGCCGATCCGGCCGTATTTCCTGGAACAGACACGACTAATTTTAGCGCCGACTATCCGGGCTCTGAAAGTCCGGACGGACCGCTTACGACAACTTGCGTGGACACCACCCTGCGGGCCGAGGATAAAAACTGCACGGGGACGGTGGCCAGCAGCGCCAATAACGACGGGCCGCACAGTTACTGGGTGGGACAGCCTTTTTTTAGAAGGACCGACGGCACCGGGGCCGACCGGCCGTTTTACACCGAGCAATTCGGTCCGGGGCCGAACGGGACTTCGAACAAGCCCAATTATAAGCGCCATGTTCAGTTTCGCTTTCTAAACGGCCGGGGCCATGTGAATTTTAATCCGGGGGGCCCGGGTTTGGGATACAATACGGCCGGTTATGAGTGGCTCGCGGTCAACAGCCGGCCGAGTTTTTCAGCGCTTGATTATATGTTTTGGTTTCAACTGCCGGGAGGGAGTACGGGAGGAATGGCTTACTTGGGTTTATGCGATAATGCCCTGAATAACAACGTGACGCTCGGCTACCGGTCGCTTGGCAATGAGGCCGCCTATCCGCGCGCGATCGACAGTATCCGTATTTTTCCGGCGATTCCGGATCAGTCCGGCGCCCAGACCACGCCTTTTACTTCCCGGAACCTGGACGCCGGGGAGAATGTCACTTGGGGCGTGATCAGCTGGTCTAAACTTCCTTCCGGGACATGGACGGATAGCGGCGGCAATTCGGTCTCGGGCTACCAATTCAGCGGCGTGGATTTGAGTTTTGGGACAGGGGCCGGCGCGAACCCTTCAGCCGCAACGTCACTTACGGCCAGTAATGCCCGCGGCGGCCGGGCCCTTCTCGGTTCAAGCTTCGACGCCACCCGGTACGCGCGTTATCGCGCAGATTTTTACGTCAACACTTATAACAGCATCAACGTCAATATGGACCCTCCTCTTCTCGAGGAAGTCACCGTGACCTACATGAGGCCTGTCGACAGGGTCTATATGCGGGAGGCTGTGGAGGGCGATTAAGCCATGAAGTTCCGGCAGGTGCTTTTTCCCAGCTCTCCGAAAGCGCATGCTTTGCGCCTGATCGCGCCTACGTTTTCTAAGGAGTCTGCCCGATTTTGGGAGGAAATCAAAACCCAGATCCGGGAGCTTTTCGGCTACCCGGTAAGACGCTTTGCTCTCGATATCGGGTCGCATTCAGTCAAGATCATTTCCTATGTCAAGCGTCTGGGGCGTCTTGAGCTGACAGCCTGCGAGCAGATCTCCTACGGGGAGCGTTTTGATTACACCGAAGCGGATTCCCGCCGTTCGGCTTTTCTGAAGCAGATCCTTGAGGATTTTTTTGTTCCCGAGATGCGACGCGAGCCGCTGCGCCTTTCGCTGACGCTTCCATCATCCCTTACCTTCATCCAGCGAACAAACCTTCCCGTGATTTCAAGCCGGCTTCTTCATCGCGCCGTTGAGTTTGAGGTCAAGGACAAAATCCCGATGCCGGTGGCGGAACTCGTGTGGGGCTACCTTCCGCTGCCCGAGACGTCGCGGGTTTCCCGCGGGGTTGTTCTGGCTGCGGTTCGCAAGCAGGTCGTCAAGGACCTTTTCCACATGGCCGGTGAGATGAATCTTACGATTGACCGGGTGGATGTCGGGCCCGCGGTGATCTATCAATACTTGCGCGCCAAAATGGCCCCGGGCCAGACGCTTCTCGTGCTTGATCTCGGGGCGCACACGACGGATGTGATTGCCATCACCAAAACCGGTTTTTGGTCGAGGACGGTCACTTTCGGCGGTTTCAAGCTGGTGCAGGCCGCAAGCCAGAACCTCGGTATGGCCGCGCATGAAGTGGAAAAAATCATGCAGGAACAGGGGCTCGAAAATGCCAGGCTTAAGACGGCGCTCGAATCCAAAATCGAGGATCTCGCGCGTGAATTAAAGAGGACGCTCACGCTCTACCAGCAGGAACTTGGCGCGCAGGCCTTTGACGGCCTTTTGCTCCTGGGCGGACTCGCGAGGCTGCGCGGGCTTGACGCGTTTTTTTCATCCGCCCTTCAGCTGCCGGGTTACGAAATGCCGCCGGAAATTATCTCCGAGCTCAAATCCCCGCGGGTTTTCTTCCAGGCAGCCTGTCTCGCACATACCGAAGGCCCGCCGTCTCTAAACCTGATTCCCCAGGAGGAGCGAAAAATCCGGAGCCGTTCGTCGCTTAAAATGAATTTTTTCCTTTACACGGCCCTTTTGGGTCTGGTCCTCTTTCTTCAGATACTGGGTTCGGTTTTTGAGACGCGAAAAACCAAGGCCCTCGATCAGGCTCTTGAGCAAAAAATTATGCGCTATGAGGAAGATAAGAAGCAGGTCCGGATGCTCGAGGAGCGCATTAAACCCTGGGCTGTTTTTTTCGAGGATGCGGTCATGCGGGGCCACCAAAAGGATCTTATTCTCCGGATTCTAGACGAGTTGGAAGCGGCGTTTCCC
>JAHFHI010000056.1:1588-7503 GCA_023246995.1 Candidatus Omnitrophota bacterium | reverse complement strand
GATGCCCGCGATATGGCCTTTGCCGATACCCTTTAATTTTTCAAGCTCTCCGGTTTCGATGAGCGTCCCGAGGTCTTCGGGGCATCCCTCAAGCACCCGGGCGGCATTGGCAAAAGCGCGGATCTTGAAAACATTTTCATTTTTCATTTCAAGGAGGGTGGCGATATCCTGCAGGACAAGGGCGGCCTGTTTTTTATCCATGCCGGCCGAAGAAGGGCTTTTCATGGCAGTCTTCATAGAAGAGCGATTATTATATCCTCTCTGCGCGCCGATCTCCAAGGAGATTCCCCTTGCATTCGGGGGAATGCTCATTATAGGATTTCTAAAAATCATGAGGCTCCCGGCATGACCCCCAAATTTTATCCCCATCCCCGCCCGATCGAGACTCCGGCCCGGCCCAAAATGCGCTCGGTCGTTTTTGAAGAGCACGGCGGCATTGAAAAACTCAAATACACCTATGCCGAGACCCCGGAACCCGGGCCGGACGAAGTTCTGGTCAAGGTCAAGGCCTGCGCGCTCAATCACCTGGATCTCTGGGCCCTCATGGGAATGCCGGGGGTCAAGATTCAGATGCCTCATATCCTGGGCTGCGATGTGGCCGGGGAGATCGCGGAAACCGGCGCGAAGGTGAAGGGCCTGCGCGAAGGCCGCGCGGTGATGCTTTCCCCGGGCCAGCCCTGCGGGCGGTGCGGCTTTTGCAAAAGCGGATGGGACAGCCTTTGCGATCAATATAAAATTCTCGGGTTTCAAGTCAACGGCGGGTATGCGGAATTCGTCAAGGTCCCGGCCGCAAGCGTGCTCAAAGTGTCAAAACGTTTGAGTTTCGAGGAATGGGCGGCCGTGCCGCTTGTATTTCTGACGGCCTGGCACATGCTTGTAACCCGGGCCGGCCTTGCCCGGGGCGAAAGCGTTCTCATCCACGCGGCCGGAAGCGGCGTGGGGAGCGCTGCCATTCAAATCGCGAAGTTCCTCGGCGCGAAAGTCTTCACCACGGTCGGAAGCGAGGAAAAAATAAAACGCGCCAAAGCTATCGGCGCCGATGAGGTGATCGCTTACGGGAAGAAAGATTTTCCCGAGGAAATTAAAAGGATCACGGGGGGCAAGGGCGTGGACGTCGTCTTGGAGCACATCGGCCCGGCAACCTTCACAAAGAGTCTGGCCTCGCTCAAAAAGAAGGGGCGCCTGGTCACCTGCGGGGCGACAAGCGGCCCTATGGTGCCGCTTGATCTGCGCTTTATTTTTGTGCGCCAGATTTCCGTTTTAGGCTGTTACATGGGCGGCCTTGGCGAGCTCAAAAAAGTCATCTCCCTTGTGGAAGCGGGAAAATTGAAGCCCGTCATAGACAAGGTCTTCCCTCTCCGGGAAGCGGCTTGCGCCCTAGAACGGATGAATGCCCGGGAGAATTTCGGAAAGATCCTGCTTGCCCCATGAGGGGCGACCGTTTTTCTCCCCTTCGGAGACATCCCCTCCCATGAAACGCTCCAGAGCCTATCTCTCGGCAATCCTGCTCATGCTGAAAGCCAGCTTTGCCTTTTCGGGGATGGCCCTGTCGGTCAAATTCGCGAGCCACACGCTTCCGAGTTCGGAGATTGTTTTTTTCAGAAGCTTCATCGGCTTGGGATTGCTCCTGGCCCTGATGTCGGCCAAAAAAGTTTCCGTCTTCGGCCGCAAGGACCGCCGCCCGATCATGATTCTGCGCGGCGTCACCGGTTTTGCCGCCCTGGTCCTGCATTTTTACACGATCGCCCATCTGCCGCTCGGCATGGCGGTGCTTCTTAATTATATGGGCCCAATTTTTGCGGCGGTCTTTGCCGCCATTTGGCTCAAGGAGAAGCCGGGAGGATTTCTTTACCTGATGACCCTGGTATCCTTCGGGGGCGTGTGGCTGCTTGTGCGGGGAAGCGAGAATCTTTTAACCGAGGCGCTGGCAAAAAACCCCGGGCTCGTCTATCTGAATATCGGCCTCGGAATTCTTTCCGCGGTCTTTATCGGCCTGGTCTACATTCTGATCCGGGCCATCCGTCAGAAAGAGTCGCCGCTTACCGTGATCTTTTATTTCACGGCGGTCTCGAGCCTCGGTTCCCTCGGGCTTCTGACCTTCGGCTTCAAATGGCCGAACCCGGAAGAATGGCTTTATCTGGCAGGGGTCGGGGTGGGTTCGTTTTACGGGCAGCTCTGGATGACGATCTCGCTTCGGAGGGCGCCGGCCTCTCTTGTGAGCCCTTTTTCCTATGCCATGCCGCTTTTGAGTTTTCTTTACGGGATGATCTTTTTCGGAGAGAAACTGACCGCGGCTTCGGTCGCAGGAATCCTGCTCATTGTTTTTTCCGGATCCCTGATCTCATGGGTCGGAACCCTGAAAAAAGAACCCGGGGCCGGAATTAAACCGGTTTCATGATCTCGAGGATCTCGTAGCGGACCTTGCCGGCCGGGATCTGGATCTCGACCACATCCTTGGGTTCTTTGCCGAGAAGTCCCTTGCCGATCGGAGAGGTAACGGAAATTTTCCCCTTTGAAAAATCAGCTTCGTCCTGCGCCACAAGCGTGTAGGTAAAAACCTGCCCGGTCCCGAGATTCTTAATCTGAAGCACCGCCCCGAGAAACGCCTTCCCCTCCGGGAGATCCCGGGGATCGACGATCTGCGCGCGGCCGAGCTTGGCCTCGAGTTCGGCAATTCTCGACTCAAGCTGATGCTTGGCCTCGCGGGCGGTTTCGTATTCGGAGTTTTCTCTTAGGTCGCCGAGTGAGCGGGCAAACTCCAGCTGATTTGCGACCTCGCGCCTTTTCTTGGTCTTAAGAAAAGTCAGTTCCTCGACTAGCCTGTCATACCCTTCGCGGGTCAAAATCACTCGGTCCATCGGTGGATTCCCTTTTCCGGCGCGCTCCCAAAAAGACGCGCCTCATAAGAATGCTCTGGATTTTAAATCGGCCAAACGGCGGGATTCTTTAAAAGAGTCGCCGGAGCTTCCAGGTGTCTAGGCGCCGATATACTTGGCGTACAGGCTTCGGGCCTGGGCCGCGTCTTCCGTCCCTTTGACGATCGCGCGGCCGTTGGTAAAAACCGTGATCTCGTAAGGAAGCATCCGGCATTTTAACATGTAATGATTAAATTTCACATCCGCTTTTCGGCCGAGCCGCGCGGCCAAAAGTTTGAAATCGAGCCTCTTCGGGCCGTGGACCGTGATCTGCACGGCGTTACGGCCGCAAAGGCTCACGGCCGAGGTCCCCCGCTTTTTGACCAGATACGGATAATCCGCCGACTGGCATCCGCTGCAGGCAGAGTCTCTGAAATGGTCGAGCGTAATCGCCTTAAACTCGCGGTTCCAAATGTCCACTTTCCAAAGCCGCCTGTCGACTTCGTCGAAATGTCCGGCAAGGAGTTTGATGGCTTCGGTCGCCTGAAAAGAGGCCACCACATGCGCGACCGGCGCCAGAATGCCGACCTGGTCGCAGGTCTGAATATCCTGTTTGGCCGGGGGATCGCCAAAGAGGCAGCGCAGGCAGGGCCCGGCCCCGGGCAAAACCACATAAGACATGCCCTCAGTGCGGATCACGCCGCCGTAAATCCAGGGCACCTTTTCTCTCAAGCAGTAATCATTCAGAAGAAACCGGGTTTCGAAATTATCCGTGCCGTCAATAATCAGATGCACGGGCTCAAGCAGTTCGGAGATGGTCGAGGCATTGACGTCCGCGGTGATGGCCTCCACCCTGATTTCGGAATTGATCTTGGCAAGTTTATTCTGCGCGGCCACGGCCTTGGGGAGGTTCTCGGAGAGATCCGTCTCGTCGTAGAGCACCTGGCGCTGCAGGTTCTCGACTTCCACGTAATCCCGGTCAATTAGAATAAGATGCCCGACTCCGGCGCGGGCAAGAAGGTTGGCCGAAACGCTTCCGAGCGCGCCGAGGCCGATCACCGCCACGCGCGACTCATGCAGCCGCTTCTGGCCGTCTCTGCCGATTTGTTTGAGGACCCACTGTCTGGAATAGCGGGAGTATTCGTTCATTTCCGCGCGGGTTGATGGGGTTGTCAAAGTGTGTCTCCCTTAAAAGTAACCGGACGATCGGTGATTTACAAATTTCGCTGTCAGATTCATGCGGCGGCGGATGTCTTTTTGAAAGCTCTGTGGAAAGACTCCGGACTACGGCCGGCTAAAAATAGTGACGGAGCCGTAAAGCAGGCCTAAGCCAAGCACCAGATTGAGCCCCATGAGCCTTACATAGAGATGATGAAGGCCTTTGAACTCCACCCGGGCGGGATCGGTCTCGGACAGGGTTTCAAAAACAGGCACCGAGGTTTTGAGGTGTTCCATGCGGGGGCCCAGGCGCAGGGCATAAAACGAGGTAACAAGCCCCATCAAAACCGCCGCAAGCGCAAGCCCCAGGCACCCTCTTTTAAAAGATACGAAGCGAACGGCTGAAAGGCTTGTCGCCACCAGGAAAAAGCAGGCCCCGAACTCCATCATATTGAAGCGCTCCAGCATACGGCGCACCACCTGCCCGGCCAGCGCGCGGGAAATCACGGACCCGTGGATCGAGGGCGCGGCCACGGCCGAAAGGAAAACGATCCCGCCGACCCACAAGGTGATGGCGAGATAGTGAAGGGCCTGCACAAAGTTCCAAACTCCGGCGGCGGACACGGATGAAAATCCCCTATTTCTTGCGAAAGCGCCCGATCCCGAGGATCCGGGCCAGGTTCGCTTCATTTGAGCTTTGAGGCACGATCTGCCCCTCGGCACACGTAAGAAGGGTGGAAAGCCCGGGCCCATGGCCGGGGAGAGTGCTGTTGGAGTGAACGACAATGCCCACCGTCACCGCGCCCTTACGGAAAGTCCGGCCGTAGGAGTGGTCATGGTCCAGGACCGCCACAAAATCTCCGAGCCGGATTTTATCCAGCCCGTTGCGCTTCACCGCGCCGGCATCGTGCGTCATGATATCGCAGTCGCCCGTGCCGATATTGTTATGGCCCATGCCGGAGCCCATGAGCTCGGCCGGGACCATGCAGGCCACCGGCACTTCAAGTTTTCCCCCGCGGAGCGGCCGGATCCCCCACTTATGAAAAACCGCGGGGTCGAGATTATAAAGGCGCACCCCCGGGAAATCCGAAAGCCGGAACCCCTGCCCGAATCCCTCGATCAGCACTTTGTCATCCAAAGTGAGCTTGGCCAAAGTCGCGTCGTCGAAATCCACGGTCACGTGCTCCACCCCGCCGTGATGCCCCGTCACGACGCCTTTTTTACCCTTGGCTTCGCCGGAAACCACGCGCGCCAAATTGCCCACACAGGCCAGAAAATTAAATCCCATATTGGCCCGCGAGCTTCTTTTCTCTTCATCCAGAGTCACGGAAACTCCCGGCTCAATGTGGTCTCCGGCCCATCCGAATGCCGCGTCTCCGGTCTTGAAATTGTAGACAATCCCGCCCGTGGACGGCAGGGCAAAAGGGGTGCCGTCGTGCGCGACTTCAAATTCCGCAAACTGCGCGGCATTGGCCACCCGTCCCTGCACCGCGATTCTAATCAGCTTGTCTTCATTGGTCTGAAATTTCATCTCTGGAAACCTCGTTTTAATAAATCGGGTTAAGATCGTGAAGGATTTTAGGAAGCAACGTACTGATAAGAACTATCCACAAGGCAGGGTTCATAGCCGGCCTCGCGGATCAGGTGCTCGAGTTCCTGGCGGCTTAAATCGGTCGGGGTTTCGGAGCCCGCGTCATGCACGATCTTTTCATTCAAATTGGTCCCGCCGAGATCATCCACCCCGAAAGAAAGCGCCACCTGCCCCATCTTGAGCCCGGTCGTGATCCAATGGGCCTTGATGTGCGGAATATTGTCAAAAAGAAGCCTCGAGATCGCGTAGACCTTAAGATCCAGATACCCTCCCGCCTCGCCGAGTTTCTGCATCGGGGTGTTTTCGGCGTT
>JAHFHI010000056.1:0-1578 GCA_023246995.1 Candidatus Omnitrophota bacterium | reverse complement strand
TAAGCAAGCGGGATAAAGGAATAAAAACCCCGGGTGCGGTCCTGAAGCTCTCTTAGGCGCAGCACATGATCCACCCTGTCTTCGTCGCTTTCGATGTGGCCGTAAAGCATGGTGGCATTCGTGCGAAGCCCGAGCCCGTGAGCCATTTCATGAATCTCGAGCCAGATATCGGCCGAAATCTTGTCCTTGCAGATTTTCTGACGGGTCCGGGGATGAAAGATCTCGGCGCCCCCTCCGGGCATCCCGTCAAGGCCCGCCTCCTTGAGTTCCGAGAGCACCTCCCGGTAAGAAAGGCCGGAACGGCTCGCGAGGTCGTCGATTTCCGGCGCGGTCAGGGCCTTGATATAAAGCTCGCTATTCACCGCGCGGATTTTTTTCAGCATGTCCACGTAGTAATCCATGCCGAGTTCCGGATTGTGCCCGCCCACAATGTGGACTTCGTTAATCTGCCAGCGTTCCAGGGCTTCGCGCACCCGGTCCTGAATTTCCAGGGGGCTCATGGTGTAGCCGCCCGCCTCCTCCGGCCGCCTGGCAAAAGCGCAGAAAAGGCACCGCAGGACGCAGACGTTGGTGTGGTTGAGATGAAGGTTGACGGAATAAAAAACGCGGTTTTCGTTTAAGCGGCGGCGCACGATCTGGGCAAGCGAACCCAGGGTGGGCAAATCGTTCGTGGCGTAAAGCCGGACTCCGTCTTCAAAACTAAGCCGTTCTCCGGCTTCTATTTTTTCGGCCAGATCCGAAAGGGGCCCAAAATCAAATACCCGGTTCATGGCTCTTGGGATGGGCGGCTTCGAGCGGGGCCTGATTTTCAGAATCCGGCTTGCCGCCCCGTTCTTCGATTTCCTTGAAAAGTTCGTCGACCAGGCTCTTTTCATCCACCACCCGGTACTGCTTGCCGTTGATATAAATCATGCCTTTTTCCTTGCCGCCGGTGATTCCGAAATCGGATTCATGCGCTTCGCCCGGCCCGTTTACGACGCAGCCCAAAACCGAGATGGTGAGCGGCTCTTTTAAATGCATGGCGCGGCTTTCAACCTCCGCGGCAAGCTTGAAGACATCCACTTCCGCGCGGCCGCAACTCGGGCAGGAAATGACGCGCACGCCCTTTCTTAAGCCCAGGGCCTCAAGGATCATCTTGCCGACTTTCATCTCTTCGACCGATTCAGCGGTAAGCGACACCCGGATCGTGTCTCCGATCCCGTCCTGAAGCAGGGTTCCGATTCCGATGGCATTGTAAACGCTGCCGCGCAGAAGCGTGCCGGCTTCGGTCACGCCGAGGTGCAGCGGGTAATCGAACGTTTTGCTCGCCAGCCGGTAGGCCGCGATCATGGTGGGAACGTCGGAAGCTTTAAGAGAAATAATAATGTCGCGAAAATCAAGCTCTTCTAAAATCGCGACGTGCCGCCGGGCGCTTTCGACAAGGGCTTCGGGGGTCGGTCCATACTTTTCCATGAGGTCTTTTTCAAGCGAACCGCCGTTGACGCCGATCCGGATCGGAACCTTGCGGCTTTTGGCCTTTTCGACGATCTCGACCGTGCGCTCTTTTTTGCCGATATTGCCGGGATTAAGCCGCAGCTT
>JAHFHI010000055.1 GCA_023246995.1 Candidatus Omnitrophota bacterium | reverse complement strand
GCGCTCTTAAATCTTCAAGGGGGAGTCCTTTTTTGCGGAGCAGGCCGTAGGCCCCCCAGGTATTGATCAGATCATAATGGGCGAAAATGAAATCTTCGAGCCCGAGATAATCGATCAGATCATTGATTTTGTGCGTGGTTTTCTCGCGATGGGTCACGATCCAGACCGGGGCGTGATCCATAATGACGCGGCGTACCTCTTCGGTCTGTTTGCCGGGAGCGGGCATGTCGTTTAAGACAAATTGAAACCCAATGCCCCGGAGGCTCTCGCGTTTTGTAAGCGCGTAAAGACTCTGCATGTTGGTCAGGACAAGCAGGGATTCCTCGGGCCGTGAATGGAGATTCAGGAACTCATAGATGGCATCCAGGCTTTTGCCCCATGCTTCGGGGACATGCCAGCCCCGGAGCGCTTCGGCTTTAAGTTCATAACCCACCGCCAGGGCGGGGTTGGGATGTTTCCCTCCGGCAATGGCGATGCCATAGGAGGCGGTCTGGAACATTTGGAGGAGAGCCGTCACGATTAAAATAGCGCGGGCGATAGGAACACGCCGGGCCGGGGGCCCGGGAATTTCTCCCAGCTTGAGAAGGATCATCCAGCCCAGGCCGATAAAAATTCCCATCATCGGGATATGCGCGAGCGGCACAAAAGAGGAAGTGATGTAAGTGAAGACAAACACCCCAAAGGCTCCCGCAAAAATGCAAAGCTCGCGGCGCACGTTTTTTGTGAAGTCATTGGCGGCCCAAAAGACGGCAGCCAGGGGCACCCAATAAAAATTCCCAAGCCAAAAGGGTAAAATGAGAAGATTAATCAGCCGGTCCGTCTGGGTCGAAACATAAACCCGGGTTTGAAATAAAAAGAGCTTGAGATCATGCGTGAGAGGCAGGGTAAGGGCCAGGCCCGCGAGAGCGCCTCCGATGAAGCCTGCGGCCGCTCTCGCTTTTTGGCGCCCTGACACGAGCATGCCGAAGAAAAGCGCCCCGTAAAGCACCCCGATATTGGATTTGGTCATGAAGCAAAGCACCGCGCTAAGGCCGCAGACCAGGCCTGTCCGGACCGCGATTTTTTTATCCTCAAGCGGGCCCGCGAGCCAAAGCGCCACGAGTCCGAAAGTCCCCCACAGGAATCCGTCATGAGTAAAACTCGGGAAGGGGTAATGCCAGTGATACCCCGCGGCCGTAAGCGCGGTCATGAGAAGCGAGCCGTAAACCGGAAGCCTTTTGCGCGTGATCAAAAAGGTGAGAAGTGTCATGGCGGAGCTTGTGAAAACGATATGGGCAAAAATGCTGTGGCGGCCGAAACCGAAAACCCAGGCAAAAAAAGTCATGGTGTAAATAAAGAGCGGCTGGGTGTGGTAAATAAAATCCACGTAGGGCTTCTGGCCGCAGTAGATCCGCCAGGTGACATCCATAAAACCGCCGTAATCGTTGGGGTCGAACTGCCACAGAACCGCCGAATGCAGGAACCAGGCGTTTACAAGGAGAATGAGAAGCATCCCGCCGATTTCGATTTGCTTCCCGAGCTTTGGAGTCATGAAGGTTTATTTCGCGGGAGTGAAGAGTTCTTTTAAGGTGACACCGGTCATGATCAAGCTGATAAGAACACCGCTTAGGGCCACCAGCCAGCTTGCCGCAGCCTTGGGGCCGTCAAAAAAATAGAGGCGCACGTTTTGCCGGCCGGCCTCGAGCCGCAGGGCCTTGAAGCCAAGATTGGCCCTTGCCACCGGAACACGCTTCCCGTTGATCCAGGCCTTCCAGCCCGGATGGTAGGCGTCGGCATAGTAAAGCCACGCGCCTCCCGGAGGGATGACGTTCACCTCCGCGGCTAATTCATTAAAAGAGAAGAACTTTACGGAAATTTCTCCGGCCGGATTGGCCCCCGGCGGCGAGGCGGGAAAATTTGTTTGCGGATAATCGGAAATCACGGGAGTTTCACTCAAATCGGGAGTGCTTGAGGCAAGCGCGTGCGCCTCTTCAGGATTCGCGGCCATTTTGACATCGGTCACCAGCCGGAGTTTCGGAACCTGGCAGCCGAAAGTTTTTAGAAAAAGAGGGGTTTGGCCGTCGGCCATGAACGCGGGAAGCTCGGGCCCGCGTTCCAAATCGGGCGCGTTTTTAAAAAGGGGCCAGCGCAGCTTGAGCAATTCGTCGACGCCTTTGATCCAGTAAGAGTTATGGTAAATCAGCGGGATGCAGGGGTCGAACTGAAGATAAGAGAAAGTTTCAAGGGCCATCCTTTGATTGCCCGCCTGTGAGACCTCGTTGGCAGCGAGGAATCTCGGGTCTTCATTTTCCCAGATTTTTCGCTCGGGCTGATATTCATAATGATGAACCCGCACGGCTTCCTGCTTGATCCAGGGGTAGTTGAAAGGCCAGTGGTTCTGGACCAGATTTTGATAAGAAAGCATTTCCAGGGCCGAGAGGAGCAGGATCAGAAAACCGGCATGCCGGGCTTTGAGCCCCCAACGCAGGCTTAAGACCAGGCCTCCGAGTCCGAGCAGAATTCGGCTGAAGGATGTGAATTCCGGCCACTCGCGCGCGAAGAGTTTTCCGTCCGCGTTGCGGAAATCAAGCCATAGGATAAGCCCCATGAGGCCGAGAAAACAAAAAAAGAAGCGCTTCCGCCCCGCGCCGCCATCGGCGGGTGTTTTTTTTAAGTCTTCGAGAAATTGATCCACGCCAAAGCCCGCCGAGAGCACCAAAAAAAGGCGTATCAGCGCGCCCGTGGCTCCGGTGTAGCGAAAAAAGCGGATGGGCGGGAAAAGTTCATAGAGGGCACGGGGGATAAAGGTGGTGTCGGACGCCGAAAAGCAGATCATAAAGGCAAGCAGAAACAATACCGGTGCAAAAAAAGACCCGCGAGCCTTGACCAGAGCATAAAGGAGAAAAAGGAGTGAAAAAAGCCCGGTGTAATGCGTGATATTTGTGAGCGAATCTTTGCCTCCGAGATAGGGAAAAAAGAGGCCTAGCAGTTTTGAGAAACCGGGATGGGGCCCATAGTTCACGAAAGTCTCAGCACTATTCATCATGGTTTTGGGGTCCCGGTGGAAGACAAAGTGTACGATTCCGTCGAACATGGTAAACGCCATATACCCCAGGGCCGCCAAGAACACCAGAAAACCAGCCAGACAAAGCCAGTCGGACCGGCGGGTGAGCCGGAAACTCGAAGCCCCGGGCCGGTAACGAAGCCAAAGAAAAATAAAGAAAAAAAGATAGATCAAGCTGTGGAGAAAAGCAAAATAGGGCGGGACGCCCAAAATTGAAACGGCCGAGACGGTGCCAGAGAGCCATAAATACCGGGATCCTTTTTTTTGGAAAAAACGGATCAGAAAATAAAGCACCCAGGGCAGGAGGTAGGCAATGCGGAAGTTCCACGGAATCTGAACAATCCAGACGGTGCCTGCCAGAGCGCACAGGGCGACGAAAAGCAGGGTTGTGCGGTGGCGGAAAAAAAGCTTGGAGAGTTTATAGAGGCCGCCCAGGAAGGCCAGCTCTTCGAGAAACATCGAAAATTTAAAGGCGTGCATGAAATTTTGAACGCCGAAGAGCTTGCCCAGCAGAATACTCAAGTAACTGGCAGGGGTCAGGCTTCCCAATTGATGAAAAGCGGGCGGAAACCCATAGTTCCCGTAGGGAATCCAGCGTACCAGGTCCCCGTAAAGGAAGAAATCGTTGTAATAGGCATGGAAGATCCCGATAACCGATAATCCGTCAAAAGCCGGCCAGTAAGAGGAGGGCCAGTAGGGGTGGTCGATCCAAAGAAGAAGGGCAAGGAGGAAAAGGAAATGGGGGTTCAGGTTTAAGAGGACTTTTGCAGGCCAAAGACGCAAAGGCCCTGCAAAGAAAGCTGAAAAATTAGACGGCGCGTCCCTCTCGGGACGGAGTTCTCCCATAGCTTTATCTATCGGCCTTGGGCCGGGAAACTTTGGAAAAAGGGGCGAATGAGGGGGCGGGACTTGCAAAAGCCCCGGGAGGCAGATACCCTTTTCCAAGAAAGACCTGAAAGTGGGATTTTAAGAGCGTTCATTAACCAGCATCTTTCCCGTGAAATATCTTAAGAAAGTCTCGCAAACCCAGCCTTATGCCAAGCTTTCATTCGGCCGATAAATAAACTTACCGGAGGAGACAAATCATGACGAGAAAAGCGGTCATTTTAGCGGGAAAGTTCATTCAGGATCATGAGTATGTCTACCCCTTTTACCGGGTTCAGGAAGAAGGCTACGAGGTGGATGTCGCGGTCCGCGGAAAAGAACAGGTGCTCGGGGCCATCGGCGTCAAAATCGTCCCGACCAAAGATATCCCGGAACTGCGGGTGGAGGACTACGATCTTCTCATTTTGCCGGGCGGCGCCAAGGCCATGGAATATATGCGGCAGGATGAGGAGCTCCTCAAATTCATCGCTGATTTCAATGCTTCGGGAAAAGTGATCGCGAGCATCTGCCATGCCGCCCAGCTTTTGATTTCCGCCCGGGCCGTCAAGGGCCGTAAGGTGTCGGGCTACTACAGCATTAAAGACGATATCAATAACGCCGGGGCCGTTTACGTGGATGCGCCGGCGGTGGTCGACGGCAATCTGGTCACGAGCCCGCACTACAAGCATCTCGGCCCCTGGATGAAAGAAGCTCTGGCGCAGGTCGAAAAGCGGACGCATGCCGTATCGCGCTAGGAATGCAAAAAGCCAAGGCTCTTCTCTTTGATTTTGACGGTGTCCTGGCAAAAACAATGGAAGACACTTTCAAAGCCTGGGAGGCGGTCATGCAAGGTTATGGCGTCAAGATTCAGCCGGACGATTACTATCCCCTCGAAGGCCTCAAAGTGCACGAAGTTCCGGGCCGGCTTTTCGGACGCTACGGCCGGGAAGTTCCGGAATCTCCGGAGGCGGTGGTCCGCAAAAAAGAAGCCTATTATCTCGAGCACCATCATTTCGAACTCTATCCCGGAGTCTTGGATCTCCTGGAAGAATTCCAAAACCGCGGCATCCCCATGGCGGTCGTGACCGCGGCCCTGCGCGAAAGGTTAGAGCGTTCCTGCCCGCCCGGATTTTTGGAGCGCTTCAGCGGCGTGGTCTCGGGCAGGGATGCCTGTGAAGGCAAACCTTCGCCCGCCCCATATTTGCTCGGGGCGCGCAAACTGAACGTAAGCCCGGAGGCCTGCATTGTGGTGGAAAACGCGCCGCTTGGGATCGAATCGGCCAAAAAGGCCGGAAGCTACTGCATCGCGCTGGCCACGACGCTTGAGCCGAAATATTTAACCGCCGCCGATGAGGTTTGGGGTTCCTTTCAGGATCTTCGGCGCTCGAAACGTATCGGGGAACTTCTGTGAGCCAGGAACGCTCTCAAAAGAACGGCCCTTCCTTGAAAAAAATCGATTTCAAAAATGTCGTGGTCAACAAGCCCTGGGGCTACGAATATCTCGTGTTCCAAAATGATCATGTCGCGGTCTGGTATCTTTATCTGCGCGAGGGCGCGGCCACCTCGCTTCACTGCCATCCCAAAAAAAAGACGGGGATTATCCTCCTCAAAGGTGAGGCCATGATCTCTTTCCTTCAGGATTCCCATCGCCTGCGTCCCTTGAGCAAACTCATGATCCGTCCCGGACTTTTTCATTCTACGCGCGCCGTTTCTCCGGGGGGCATCGCGCTGCTGGAATTGGAGACGCCGGTGGACAAGGAAAATCTGGTTCGCTTCGAAGATCTTTACGGCCGCGAGGGAAAGTCCTACGAAGGACTCGATCAAATGTCGCCCATGCCCTCGGATGCCGTACGCTTCAGCGTCCCCGAAGAGGGCGCGAGCCATGAGTATTCGCTCCACGGTTTGACGCTTGCCGTGGAAAAAATCAGCGATCTTTCGGCGCTCTGGAAACGGGACCCCGAGGAAGTGGCCGCGGTGCTGGACGGCGCGCTCATGAGCAAGGGAAATGAGATCATTGTGGGGCCCGGAGACGTGGGCTCGCTCGCGAGCCTGCTTCGCGTGGCCGCGATGTTCCCGCCGCCGGAGGGGCTGACGTTTCTTTCGATTAAAGCACAGGATGAAACCCGTAACGCCGCGGCAAAAGCCGGCGAGGCCGCCGCCCGGGTGCGAAAGCCCGCGAGCATCCGCGGCCGCGGCCCGGACCTCGGGCTGATCCCGGGGCTTCCCTGGCGTTTTTCCGTGGAGCGCACGCTTTCGATTTTTCAGCAGACCTGCCGGAACCGGTATTTTGAATTTGAAGCCGCGAAATTTTACAACACCGGCGTGATGAAAATGCCCATTTATCTTTCGGTGGGCCAAGAGCATATCCCGGCATCGATCGCCTCAGTGAGCAAGGATTTTCTTATTTTTGCCCAGCACCGGGGACATTCCTATTATCTTTCCTTCGGCGGAGACCCGGCCAAACTCGCCGACGAACTTCTTCACCGGGATTCCGGTTGTGCCGGCGGCATGGGCGGATCCGCCTCGATTCATGACCCGGCGATCGGCATGTTCGGGCATAGCGGCCTCATGGGGGATCAGGTGCCGATTGCGGTGGGCGCGGCGCTCGGCTCGGGCAAACGCGTTCTCACCATGACCGGCGACGCGTCCGTCGAGGAAGATTATGTCTTCGGGGCCATGGGATACGCGGCGACTAAAAAATTGCCCGTGCTTTTTATCTGCGAGGACAACAATCTTTCCATTCTGACCGAGGTGCAGACGCGGCGCAGCTGGAACATGGCTGAAGTGGCCCGCTCGCTCGGGCTCGCCGCGGCCGACATCACCGACGACCCCTGGCTGATCGCCTACTACACCGAGCAATATCTTCACAATTTACCGGCTTTTTTAAACATCCGGACCTGCCGCCATCTCTGGCACGCGGGCACCGGAAAAGACGGCGAGCCGGAATGGAACCGTTTTGAACTTTTCAAGCAAGAACTCGAAGAACTCAAACTGGGCAAGGAAGCGCGCAGGATCGAGGAGCAGGCCCGCCAGGACATGGAAGAATTATGGCAAGCACGGTTGCAGAGACCATAAGACTCACCACGCGCCGGCATCTTAAGGAAGGCAAAGGCCTTCTTTTCGGCCAATGCGTGACCGCGGTCGGCTGGATCGGCGGCACGGTGCCGGAAATGGCGGAGCAGGACGGTATTGTCGAGCTTTCCATGGCCGACGTGTCGGGCGCGGGTGTGGCCGTCGGCGCGGCGCTTGTCGGGCGGCGGCCGATTTACGTGATCCGCTATCAGGGATTCATGTGGTACAACGCGGCCCCGCTTTTAAATTACGCGGCAAAATCCAAAGAGATGTGGAAAGTGCCCTGCCCGATTTTTATCCGCTCAATCGCGATGGAAGGCGGGATCGGGCCCGTGGCTTCGGGCTGCCATCACGGCATGGTGATGCGAATGCCGGGCATTCCGGTCTGCGCGCCCATGACACCGGGCGAATGGCTCGAGGCTTGGGAAACTTTCATGCGCCATGACGAGCCGCTCTACGTGAGCGAACACCGTTTGAGTTTTCCGGTGGACTATGAAATGGAGCCGGTGATTCAGGAGGGGGCGGTGATCACCCTCGCGGCCATAAGCGCCACGCG
>JAHFHI010000054.1 GCA_023246995.1 Candidatus Omnitrophota bacterium | reverse complement strand
AAATTTTAATTATGGGAATGGAGAGATGAGAAAGGTCGCTTCAAAAATCCTTTTCGGAATTTTTTTTATGCTGCCCGGCTTTGCGAGTTTTTCGTCGAGCCAAGCCTTGGCCCTGGGCCGCCTGCCCGCGGGGCATTCCGGCCGCATTTCCCAAACCGCCGAAGCCGAAAAAGCGCTTGAGGCCTTGCGGCGCGCTTACAGCGCGGCGGATTTGCAGGAGTTCTTCAGCTGGGTCAGTGAAGATTTTTACGGGGGCTGGTCCGAACTGCGTTTTGATCTCTCAAGACAGTTCGCCGGGGCAGGCCTCGCGGATCTTTATTTTTCCGTGAACCATACGCTCACGGAAAAAACCAAAGTCGTTTTTCAGATCCAGTGGCGGAAAAGGGATCAAGATGTAAAGAACGGAAGCATCCGCATCCGTGAAGGCCGTGCGGAATTCATTTTCGACCTCACCCAAGGCGAGGCCAGACTTTTGGATATCCGGGGCGAGTCGCCTTTTGAGAGCTGATCAAGTGCCGGGGATTTTGATCCGGATGCGTCCGGTGTCTTCGGAATCCTTGGCCGGTTCCACGACTTCGTAATCTTCCACCGCGCCGAAAGTCGCGGCTTTGACCGCTCCCCGAAACGTGCCGGCAATGGCTTTGCGGCCTTTTGTCAGGCGTTTCTCAAGTCCGGATTTGTCGTCCTGATCGGCGCTCTCGTCTTTGGCCTCGTGGAGCGCTTCTTCAAGTTCCTTATCGGTTTGCTCGATGGCCTCAAGTTCGCCGCTTTCTTCAAGCTGGCGCCGCAGCTTTTCGTTTTCCCGGGCCTCTTGGTCGTACTGGGCATCGCTTCCCATTCCGGCCGAGGCGATGGCCAGGAAAAGGATCATAAGATGACGCATACGAAGGTATTTTTTCATGGCTTATTCCTTTTTGATGTCCGTAGAATAGGAGACTTGGGGGGCCTCCGTCAAGCGGTTTGCTTTTTAAGGGGTGCTGGGCTATACTAACTCGCTTTTTTCGCTTAACTTAAAACCCTATCAAAGGTTAGGAAGATGAAAACGCTCCGTGTGGGCCTTTTGGGCTGCGGGCAGGTCGGAAGCGGATTTTTTTCGCTCCTCACGGCCAAAAAAAGATTTTTTGAAACCGAGATCGGTGTTTCCTTCGAGCTTGCCGGGGTTGCGGTCCGCAGCCGCAAGAAGAAACGGCCGGTCCGGATCCCTCCAAGCCTTTTCACGGAGGCTGAAAGCCTGGTGCGCGATCCTTCGGTGGATGTGGTGGTGGAGCTGATCGGCGGTACGATCGAGGCCAAAAGCCTGGTCCTTGACGCCCTCCGCCAGGGCAAGCATGTGGTGACGGCCAACAAAGCCCTTCTGGCCGAACACGGCGATGAGGTTTTTGAGCTTGCCCACCAGATGAACCGGGCGGTTTGTTTTGAGGCGAGCGTGGGCGGAGGCATTCCGGTCATTAAAGCCTTGCGCGAAGGCCTCGTGGGAAATCAGATTGACGCCATTCATTCCATCATCAACGGAACAAGCAATTACATCCTGACGGCCATGAGCGAGAAAAAAATTGATTTCAAGCAGGCGCTCTCCGAGGCCCAGGCCAAAGGTTATGCCGAGGCCGATCCGACCCTTGATATCGAAGGCATTGACGCGGCCCACAAGCTTGCGGTGCTTGCCCGATTCGCTTTCGGGGGCCGGGTACATTTCCCGGACATTTATTGCGAGGGGATTTCGCGGATCCGGGGCGAGGACATTGCTTTTGCCGAGGAGTTCGGATACAGAATCAAACTGCTCGCCATTGCTAAGCTTGGCGCAGACGGTCTTGAGGCCAGGGTCCAGCCCGCGCTTCTTCCCGAAAAACATATTTTGGCCAACGTGAACAGGTCCTTTAACGCCGTCATGCTTCACGGCGATGAAGTGGGCGACGTGCTTTTCTACGGCCGCGGGGCCGGGGCCAGGCCCACGGCAAGCGCGGTGATAAGCGATCTTGTCGATATCGCCAAGCAGCCCGGGCGTTTCAGCGCGACTACGGCGCCGATGCGCGCGATCCGGAAAAATCTCGTGATCAAAAGTATTTCTTCGATTCAGTCGCGCTATTATCTGCGTTTTCATGTGGTGGACAGGCCCGGGGTTCTGGCCAAGATCGCCCAAGTCTTAGGCGGCCACAAGATCAGTATCTCGGATGTCATTCAAAAAGAACGCAGCGCGGGCAGCATCGTGCCTTTGATTCTTCTGACCCATCACGCGCATGAAAAAAATGTGCGGCAGGCCATCACCCGCATCGACCGGTTAAACGGCGTCCGGGGCAAGTCCCAGGTGCTGCGCATCGAAGGAGATGCGTGACGTGGTAAAAAAATACGCGGTCAAGAAAATCGGGATTATTGAGCGCTATCAGGAATTTCTGCCGGTCTCGGAAGCCACGCCCATTATTTCCTTAAACGAGGGCAACACGCCGCTCATCCTGGCCGAAGCGCTTCCGGCCGAGCTCGGCTTGAAGAACGTGCGCATTTATTACAAGTTTGAGGGGCTGAATCCCACCGGATCGTTCAAGGACCGGGGCATGACCATGGCCATTTCCAAGGCCGTTGAAGAAGGGGCTCAAGCCGTGATGTGCGCTTCGACCGGGAACACCTCGGCCTCCGCCGCAGCCTTTGCCTCGCGCTGCGGGCTCAAGTGTTATGTTCTGATTCCTGAAGGAAAAATTGCCAAGGGGAAACTTTTGCAGGCCTACCGCTACGGCGCCAAAGTACTCATGATTAAGGGCAATTTTGATCAGGCCCTTGAACTGGTCAAGCAGATGACCCGCGATGGCCGGATTAAGCTTGTTAATTCGATCAACCCCTACCGGATTGAAGGGCAAAAAACAGCGGCTTTCGAAATCGTCGATGATTTGGGGGACGCGCCCGAGTATCACGCCATCCCGGTCGGTAATGCCGGGAATATTACGGCTTACTGGAAGGGTTACAAGGAATACAAGCGCGCCGGTAAGTCCGAGATTCTTCCCCTGATGCTCGGGTTTCAGGCCGCAGGTTCGGCCCCGATCGTGGAAGGGCGGCCCATTGAAAAGCCGGAGACGATTGCGACCGCGATCCGGATCGGGAACCCCGCAAGCTGGCAGGGCGCGCTCCAGGCCCGGGATGAGTCCGGCGGGCTGATCGAGGCCGTGACCGATGAGGAAATCACCCGGGCTTATCGTTTTATCGCGGAGCGGGAGGGCGTGTTTGCCGAGCCGGCTTCGGCCGCGGCCGTGGCGGGCGTGCGCAAACTCGCGGGCCGGGGATTTTTTAAGGAGAATACGAGGATCGTGATCACCCTGACCGGTTCCGGCCTGAAAGATCCCGACTACGCGCTTAGTTTTGACGACAAAATCGAAATCATTGAGCCCGAACTTGACCGCGTCAAAGAAGCCGTGCATTAAAGTTCTGAAATTCATCCAAGAAACGAGGTTAATAACATGAAATATATTTTAATTGCGATTCCGGGCGCTTCCGACCACCCGGCCGAGGAGCTCGGAGACAAGACCCCGCTTGAACTGGCCAAAATTCCAAACATGCACCATTTTGCCAAGGTCGGGAAAGTCGGAAGTGTCCGGCTTGTGCCGGAACGTCTTGAGCCGGCCTCTGACGCCACGTTCCTGAATTTGCTCGGCTGTGATGCCGACAAGGTCTATACGGGCCGGGGGCCTCTTGAAGCGGCGAATTTGGAACTCAAACTCGAGGCCAATGAGATTCCCTTTCGCATGAATTTTATCACCGAGTCCGAGGGTGTTTTAGCCGATCCCACGGCCGGCGGCATCGCCACCAAGGAAGCCAAGGCGCTCATCAATTTTTTGAATAAAAAAGTCGCGAGCGATTTCGTGCGGTTTTTCGCGG
This sequence comes from Candidatus Omnitrophota bacterium, assembly GCA_023246995.1. Classification (GTDB taxonomy): domain Bacteria; phylum Omnitrophota; class Omnitrophia; order Omnitrophales; family Aquincolibacteriaceae; genus JAHFHI01. Next base: position 3,875 of record JAHFHI010000054.1, on the reverse strand, counting down.
GGAGCCGGCACAAGCATGTTGCCGTGATCAAAGACGCCCATGGGATCGCGGCGCTTTCGGCCAAGACAACCGCGCCCGAGCTTATTCAGGGTGAAAAAACCGAAGCGCATCTGCCCAAGGGGCCCGGCGAAGAACTTTTGCGCAAGCTCATGTACGACGCCCGGCTTCTTTTGCAGGACCATGAGGTCAATCAGGTGCGCGTGGACCTTTTCGAGAATCCCGCCAACATGATTTGGCTCTGGGGACAGGGGGCAAAACCCAGGATCGAAAAATTTCAGGACCGCTTCGGGTTCCAGGGCGCGGTGGTCTCGGATACGGAATATGCCAAGGGCGCGGGACGCCTGGCGGGCCTGACGGTTCTTGACGTGCATCCGGCCGGAAGCCTGCAGGAAAAATACGAAGCCATGGGAAAACTTTTGATCCAGGCCGCGCAGGAAAAAGATTTCGCCTGTTTTTTTGCCGAGGACACGGACCTTTTTTCCCAGGCCGGCGACTTCAAGGGGAAAATCGGCGCCCTTGAGGCGCTTGATTTCTACGTGCTTTCCAAAGTCCGGGAATATATGGAAGGCGCAAAAGACGTGCGTGTCTTGATCACCCCCTGCCACGCGCTTCCCTGGAAAGTCAGGCGGCATGTGCGCGATTGGGTTCCTTTTGCCCTCGCGGGAAAAAATATCATGGCCGACGACGTGGACCGCTTCAGCGAATCGGCGGCCAAGGCATCCGCCCTTAAAATTTCAAAAGGCCAGGAGCTGTTGAAGTTTTTTATTGCTCCGGAAAGCGCGGGCACCAAAGCCCAGGCGGCGGCAGGCGCGAGGTAAGTCCAGAGACATGGCGCTTGTGGTTCAGAAATTCGGAGGCTCTTCCGTGGCCAATGCCGAGAGAATCAGGCATGTCGCCGGGCTTGTAGCCAAGTCGCGCCGCGCCGGGCATAAGCTCGTGGTCGTGGTCTCGGCTCTCGGGGACACGACGGATGAATTAATCGACCTTGCCCACAAGATCACGGCGCATCCGAGCGAGCGCGAGATGGACATGCTTCTTTCGACCGGCGAGCAGGTGTCGGTGGCGCTCCTGGCGATCGCCATTCATCAGCACGGCGTGAAAGCCATATCCTTCACGGGGCCGCAGGTCGGGATCATTACCGACCGGTTTCACACCAAGGCCCGGATTTTGGATATCAACACGAGCCGTATCCGCAAGGCGCTCGCCGAAGGGAACGTGGTGATTGTGGCGGGATTTCAGGGCAAGACCGTTTCGGAAGAAATTACGACGCTCGGCCGGGGAGGATCGGATCTTACGGCGGTGGCGATCGCCAAGGCGCTTAAAGCAAAATATTGCGAAATCTATACGGATGTCGACGGCATTTTTACGGCCGACCCGAGAATCGTTCCGGAGGCCCGGAAAATAGACCAGATCAGTTATGACGAAATTCTCGAGCTCGCCTCGCTCGGGGCCAAGGTGATGCATTCGCGATCGGTCGAGGTCGGCAAAAAATACAACGTTCCGATTTATGTGCGCAATACGTTCCGCCCGGAAAATCGCGGGACGCTGATTACAAAGGAGACCAAAAAAATGGAAGACATCATGGTAAGCGGCGTGGCGCTGGCCGAGGACGAGGCTAAGCTGACGATTTTTCGGGTGCCTGACAAGCCCGGAGTGGCGGCGCGGATTTTCGAAAAACTTGCCAAGGCCAACGTCAATATCGACATGATCATTCAAAACAAAAGCCAGACCAACATGACGGACATGTCGTTTACGGTTTTTAAAAACGAACTTTCCCGCGCCCTCGGGGTTTTAAAACAGGCCGCGAGCGAGCTTGGGGCCGGGGATGTGGCCTGCGATCAGAACATCGCCAAAGTGAGCGTGGTCGGGGTGGGGATGAAGTCCCACTCCGGCATCGCCTCGCGCATGTTCGCAGCCCTGGCGCGCAAGAAAATCAACATTGACATGATTTCGACTTCCGAAATTAAGATTTCCTGCGTCATCGACGGGAAGCGGGGCAAGGAAGCGGTTCGGGAAATTCATCGAGAGTTTGAGCTCGGTAAGAAAAATCAAAAGTCATAAAGTTTGAGAAAAAAAGGCGCATGAGCATGAGACAGGTTCTTTTGTACGACACGACATTAAGGGACGGGAGCCAGTCGGAGGGGATCAGCCTTTCGGTGCATGACAAGGTCTTGATTGCCAAAAAGCTCGATGAGTTCGGCATGCATTATATCGAAGGCGGCTGGCCCGGTTCCAACCCCAAGGACCTCGCCTTTTTTAAGGAAATCAAAAAGGCAGGTATCCGCCGCGCGAAAATCGCCGCTTTCGGCTCTACCCGCAAGGCCCACGCGCGCGTGAGCGAGGACGCCAATGTCAAGGCGCTCCTTGAAGCCGAGACGAAAACCGTCACGATTTTTGGGAAGTCCTGGGATTTCCACGTAACCGAAGTTTTTAGAACCTCCCTTAAAGAAAATTTGCAGATGATCCACGATACGGTCCATTACCTGAAGTCCAAAAAACGCGAAGTCATTTATGACGCCGAGCATTTTTTTGACGGTTTTCTCGCCAACCCCGACTACGCGATTAAAACCCTTCAGCAGGCGGCCCGGGCCGGGGCTTCCAATATCACGCTTTGCGACACTAACGGCGGGACCCTTCCCCACCAGATCCGCCACGCGATTCTGCGCGTCAAGCGTTCGGTGAAAGTGCCGCTCGGGATCCACTGCCACAACGACTCCGAGCTCGGAGTCGCCAATTCCATTCAAGCCGTGGGGGAGGGCGTGAGCCTTGTCCAGGGCACGGTGAACGGTTACGGCGAGCGGTGCGGGAATGCCAATTTGATGAGCATCATTCCCATCCTCCAGCTCAAAATGAAACGCAAATGCCTCCCGGTGAGCAAACTGCGCGAACTTGCGCCTGTTTCCCATTATGTGGCCGAGATCTGCAACATGCCGCTCATGACGAGTCAGCCTTTTACCGGCCGCTCGGCATTCGCCCACAAGGGCGGGGTCCATATCAACGCCATGATGAAAAATTCAAAGACCTATGAACACATGGACCCGAGACTTGTCGGCAATCACCGCCGTTACCTTGTCTCCGAACTCGGGGGCAAGACCAATATCATGCTCAAGGCCCGGGAGCTTCAGCTGGATTTAGAAAAAGAGTCGCCCGAGACGCGCAAAATCCTCTCCGAGATCCAGAGGCTTGAAAGCGAGGGGTATCAATTCGAGGCCGCGGAGGCGAGCTTTGAACTTCTCGTTCACCGCCTGATGGGAAAGTCAAAAAAATTTTTTGAAATCAAAAAGGTCGCGGTCCGGACCGAAAATATCGGAGACACAACGCCGACTTCCATTGCCGAGGTGAAGCTTACGGCCAAAGGACTCGAGCACCTCAAGGCGGCTGAAGGCGATGGGCCGGTCAATGCGCTTGATCACGCGCTTCGCGAGGCCCTGCGCAGTTCTTACCCCATCGTCGATCAGATTCATTTGACCGATTACAAGGTGCGTGTCGTTAATTCCGAGGCCGGAACCGCGGCCAAGGTCCGCGTGTTCATCGAATTTCAGGATCAAGACAAGGCCTGGACGACCGTGGGCGTGAATGAAAATATTATTGAAGCAAGCTGGCGCGCCCTGGTCGAAGCCATTGAATACAAACTTCTGAAGGGATAGACCGAAGAGCCCGTTTTCGGCAATCTTCCGCGCATGTCACCCGTCGAGTTAAGCCCCCGTTATCAGTCCGCGGAAGTCGAGGCCCGGTGGTATTCGCTCTGGGAATCCCGAGGCTATTTCAAGCCGCAAAGCGACCGATCCGGGAAAAAAAATCGGGACCGGCGTTACGTGATCGTGATCCCGCCGCCGAACGTCACGGGCATTTTGCACATGGGCCACGCCCTGAAT
>JAHFHI010000053.1:2233-7800 GCA_023246995.1 Candidatus Omnitrophota bacterium | reverse complement strand
TTCGTGAGAACGGGAAAATTTGACGAAAAGAAACTCCTGCAGCTTTTTGTGCGCGAGTACGGCTACACGGCCGTCAATCCCGCCGTATTCGTGGTGGATGAAAATATCCTGGGCCTTGTGCCCCGGAAAATGCTGGCGCAGTTTTGTATTCTCCCGCTAAGCCGTCATGAAAACACGCTGACCGTCGCCTTTGCCAATCCTACGAATGTAAGTGTTCTCCAGGAACTCGCCGCGGTAACGCGTATGAGAATTAAGGTCGCCGTCGCCGAAGCCAGCGTTTTGAAGCGCTGCATCCAAAAACTCGCTGAAAAAGACGGCTCCGGGGCTCTGCCCGGAATGGGCCCCGGCATGGAGTCCCCGGAGCAAAATCTTGACGAGCTCGTAAAAATGATCGAGACCGAACAGCCCGATCAGCCGGCCCAGGATCTTTTGCGGGTGGCCCAGGAAACGCCCGTCATCAAGATCGTCAATATGGTCCTGCTTGAAAGTATCCGGCGGAAGGCGAGCGATATTTTCTTGGAACCTTGGGAAAATCATGTCCGGGTTCGCGCCCGCGTTGACGGTCTTCTCGAAGAAATTATCCGTCCGCCCAAGGCCCTGGGGCCGGCCTTGGTTTCCCGCATTAAAATTATGAGCGAACTCAACATTGCCGAGCACCGGATCCCCCAGGACGGGCGTTTCAAAGTCAAGATGTCGGAAAAGGAAGTGGATATGCGCGTTTCCATCCTTCCCACGACGTTCGGCGAAAAAGTTTGTCTCCGCATCCTGGATACCTCGGGTCAAAGTCATGATATTTCAAAACTTGGCTTTGACGAACGAGAGCAGACGATTATCCGGGATTGCGCCAGGAAGCCGCACGGCATGATTCTCGTCACCGGGCCGACCGGAAGCGGAAAGACCACGACCCTTTACTCGGTCCTCAAGTATCTGGATTCTCCCGAGGTGAATATCACCACGGTGGAGGATCCGGTGGAATATCAGCTGCCCGGAATCAACCAGGTCAATGTCAAGGAGCAGCTGGGCCTGACGTTCCCGGCTGCTTTGCGTTCGATTTTACGCCAGGATCCCGACATCATTCTGATCGGCGAAATCCGCGACAATACCACGCTCGATATCGCGGTCAAAGCCGCGCTCACCGGCCATCTGGTCTTAAGCACTCTTCACACCAATGACGCGGCCAGCTCGGTAACGCGCATGATGAACATGGGGCTTGAGCCTTTCCTGATCTCCTCGACCGTGCTTATGATCTCCGCCCAGCGGCTGGTCCGAAGACTCTGCGCCCGATGCCGCCAGCCGGCTGAACCCGAGAAATCACTGCTCGAGCAGCTTGGGGTGCGGCAAGGGGAGGCGCGGTTCTTTTCACCCAAGGGGTGCGGCCAATGCCGGCAAAGCGGCTACAAGGGGCGCACGGTGATCACGGAAATCCTTTCAATGACCCCTGAAATTCGGGACATGATCATGAAAGGATCGCCTGCCGAGGAAATTAAAAACTTTGCTCACGCCCAAGGCATGACGACGCTGCGGGAGTGCGCGCTGCGAAAAGCATTTCAGGGCGAAACAACTTTGGAGGAAGTGATGCGGGTCACGAGTGAAGATCAGGGGATCAAGCGGCGTTCGCGCGCCGGGGAAGGCGAGGCCGCCGCGTGATAAGCACCGAGACCCTTATTCAAAAACTCGCTCAAAGCGGGCTCGGAGACCCCAAAAAGATCGAAGGGCTTCAGCAGGAAGCCCGAAAACTCTCCCGTTCTCCGATCCGGCTTCTCTACGAGCGTGAGCTCGTGCCGGAAGTCATGCTGACGGATTTTTTATCGGACCATCTCGAAATTCCGGCCCTGCCGCTTGCCTCTTTTCGCGTCACCAAGGAGACGCTCCGCCTGGTGCCCAAAAAGATTGCCGAACGTCATCGATTGATCCCGCTGGCTCGAATTAATAATCTGCTCACGGTCGCCGTAAGCGATCCCTTTGACGTCATTGCCCGGGACGATCTCGAAGGGATCACGCGCTGTCACGTGGTTTATATTCTGGCTTCTCCCAAGGGCATTTCCCAGGCCTTGGACGCTTATTACGGCGAATCCAGCAATATGGAATCTCTCCTGGAGGGCATTGATGAGGAGTCGATTGAGATCATCCACCAGAAAGAAGCGGAAAGCGACGCGAAGGCCGGGCAAGTCTCGCACGCGGCGAGCGAGGAGGCCCCGGTCATTCGCATGGTCAATCTCATTTTGGACCGGGCCATCCGCATGAGGGCCTCCGACATTCATTTTGAACCTTACGAAAAGAGTTTTCGCGTCCGCTACAGAATTGACGGCGCGCTGAAGGAATCCTTTTCCCATTCCCGTGATTTCTACGACCCTCTTGTCGCGCGCGTCAAGATCATGGGGCAGGTGGATATCACCGAAAAGAGACTTCCTCAAGACGGACGCTTCCGCGTCTCGATTCAAGACCGGGAAATTGATTTCCGGCTCTCCGTGCTCCCGACCTATCACGGCCCTAAAGTCGTCTTGCGCGTGCTGGACAAGGCCGGAGTCAAGTCGGGCCTTCAGCATCTCGGTTTTTCGGAAAAACCGACGCGTATTTTTGCCGAAGCCATCCGTCAGCCCTACGGCATGATCCTGGTGACCGGGCCTACGGGGAGCGGCAAATCCACGACTCTCTACACCATTTTAAACACCATGAACACGCCCGAGCGCAACATCATGACGGTCGAGGATCCGGTGGAATATCAGGTGGAAGGGATCACCCAGACCCAAGTTCACGCCGACGTCGGCCTCACGTTTGCCAGCGGCCTTCGCTCGCTTTTGCGCCAAAGCCCGGATATTGTGCTCGTAGGAGAAATCCGGGACAGCGAAACCGCCGATATCGGGGTCAAAGCAGCGCTCACCGGGCACCTTGTCTTCAGCACCCTTCACACCAACAGCGCGGCCGGGGCCATGACCCGGCTTGTGGATATGGGGGTGGAACCCTTTTTGATCGCATCCTCCGTGATTTGTGTCGCGGCCCAGCGCCTCATGCGCAAAGTCTGCACGTATTGCAAGGCGCCTTACCAGATCGCTCCTGAAGTTTTGAGGCGTGCCAAAATTTCCGCTAAGGATCTCGAAGGCGTTGTCTGCTACCGGGGAACCGGGTGCGCCAAATGCCACCAGAGCGGGTATCACGGGCGCATGGCGACCATCGAAGTGCTGCGCATGAATCCCACGATCCGGGAACTCGTCATCCAGCGCAAATCAAGCGACGTGATCGAAAAAGTCGCCATTGAGCACGGCATGGAAACATTATTTGAAAACGCTTTTGAACTTTTCAAAAAAGGGCTGACCACGCTTGAGGAAGTGTTGCGCGTGACAAGCCAGGAATGAGGACTCTTTAGATGCCGGCCTTTGAATACCATGTCAAAGACAAAAGCGGAAAAACCCAGGCCGGGGTGCAGGATGCCCCCGACGCCCAGGCGCTTGTCGCCTCGCTGCGGCAGCAGGGCTTTTTTATCATGCGGATTCAGGAGGTCAAGAAAGCGCAACTTTTCAGCGTCGGGAAGGGGCCGGGAAAGAAGCGGGGGAAGCAGGGCGCTCTAAAACTCGACGACATCGTAATTTTCTCGCGCCAAATGGCAACCCTCGTCGGCGCAGGAATCCCGCTCATTCAGGCGCTGGATATCCTCGGCCAGCAAATGGACAAGGAGCGCTTCCGGATTATCCTGCGCGACATGCATATGGCCGTCCAAGGCGGAAAAAGTTTCTCCGACGCGATGGAAAAGCATCAGCGGACATTTTCCGTTCTGTTCATCAATATGGTTCGGGCGGGGGAGAGCTCTGGCAATCTCGAAGAAATTCTTGACCGTGTGGCGAGCTATCTGGAAAAAACAAGCGCGCTTCAGAAAAAAGTAAAATCCGCCATGATGTATCCGGCGGTCGTGACGACGATAGCTCTTATCATCACGCTCGGGATGATGATGTTTGTCATCCCTAAATTCGCGGAAATCTTTGAGGGCCTGAACGCGCCGCTTCCGACTCCGACTAGGATCCTGATTCAAATCAGCCATTATCTGGCCTCGCATTGGTACATCGTCATCGGTGGTTTGGTGGGAAGCGTTTTCTTTTTCCGCCAGATCGTTCGGACGCCCACGGGGCGGCTCCTTTGGGACTCGGTAAAACTCAAGTTTCCGGTTTTCGGACCCATTTTCTTAAAAGTCGCGGTCAGCAAATTTTCAAGAACCTTTGCAACCTTGGTGAAAAGCGGCGTTCAAATTTTAATCGCGCTCGATATTGTTTCAAAAACAAGCGGCAACCGCCGCCTTGAACTCATCATCGCGTCGCTTATGAGCAGCGTCAAAAAAGGGGAGAGTCTCTCGGGACCGCTTGGGAAAAGCGAGGTTTTCCCCCCGATGGTCGTCCGGATGATCGCCATCGGAGAAGAAACCGGAGAGCTTGAGGAGATGCTCGTTAAAATCGCGGACTTCTATGATACCGAGGTCGATGCCGCCGTGGACGGCTTAACGTCTCTGATTGAACCCTTGATCATTGCTTTCCTGGGGATCGTGATCGGCGGTATCGTGGTGGCCATGTTCCTGCCCGTTTTGACTCTGACCCAGGCGCTCAATCATTAATTTTCGCTCCCCGCGGTTTTCTGCTTTTCCGAAGGCCCTTTTTGTAAGCTCTTGTTATCCAAGAGGTTAAACTTTTTAATCCGCGTAAAATAAGTTTAGTTTTCTCACTCTTTATATTCTTGTAAGGATTTGCATTTTTGAAAGGGGGCTGCGTATACTTGGTTTTAGAAGCCGCGACAAATTGAAATCCAAGGAGGATTTAAGAAATGTTTATAAAACTGAATCAAAGAGGTTTCACGCTGGTAGAAATTATGATTGTCGTTGCGATCATCGGGCTTTTGGCAGCTATCGCGATTCCCAACCTGCTTCGCGCCCGCTTGAACGCCAACGAGGGATCCATCAAGACCGATCTTAGGACGTTTAGCTCCGCCAATGAAAGCTACCGGGCGGCGCAGAATCCGCCGAGCTATTCGCCTAACATCGCCACGTTGAACGCTCCGGCTGCGGGTCCGGGTTATATTGACGCTTCATGGCTTGCGGCCAACCAGCCCAAGCACGGCTTCAACTTGACCTACACGACCGGCGCGGCGGCTCCTCGCAACACCTATGGGATGCTGGCAGCACCTGCAGTGGCCGGCACCACCGCGAACAACACCTATTGCGTTGATCAAACCGGTGTTGTGGTCGGCTCTACGGCTGACGGAACGGCCAACGTTCCGACAGGTCCGGCGGGAGGTTGTGGCGGAGGCGTTGCCATAGCCTGATCGCTTTGCTTCCCAAGCCCCCGCTTTGCTTTGCAAGGCGGGGGCTTTTTATTTCTCCCGAGGTCCTTCAAGATCACCCCTTGAGCTTCTAACGTTAGCTGCCGATATAAGTTAGAAGCTAAAACCATGAAATTCAAACTTGCTAAATCGCCCAACAATTCCCGAGCGAGTGTTCGCGTAGCCTGTGATTTCGGACGCTCAAAGATTGTTTTTGTCGAAATGGAGAAAAAAGGGGAGACCCTCCGGCTGAACCGTTTTATGAGAAT
>JAHFHI010000053.1:0-2223 GCA_023246995.1 Candidatus Omnitrophota bacterium | reverse complement strand
TTCCCCGGCCCCAGGAATCCGAAAATGCCGCGGAAATCATCCGGGAACAGTTTGAGAATGCGCAGTTTACTTCGCGCAGGATACGTTTATCACTCAAAGGCCAGGGCGTCATTCTCCGGTTTCTTGCGCTTCCGCGGATGGACGCCGCGGAGCTCAAAAACGCGCTCCTCTATGAAATCGAACAGTACATTCCTTTTAAAGCCGATGAGGTTATCTGGGATGCGATTATCGTGGAAGATTCGGTTCCTCTTCCGGACGGACAAAGCGGCATGTCGGTTTTGCTGGCCGCCGTCAAGCGGGAGGATATTTATGGCCTGACAGACCTCTTTCGCAAGGCCGGCTTTGAGCTGGAACTCGTGGATGTGGACGCGCTCACCTTAATCAATGCCCTTGAGTTTTTTCATCCCCTCGAGTTTGCCGATGCCGCGGGAATCCTGGATATCGGAACCGAAATCTCGACTTTGAGCGTCATCCAGCAGGGAAAACCCCGCTTCATACGGGATATTTCGTACGGGGGCATGGATATGCTGAAGCGTTTGAAGCGCAAAACCGGTTTGAGCGAGGAAAAGGCCGTCGAGGAGCTCATGAACGACAGCCCCAGCCCCGAAGTCATTCCCGTACTGAAGGCGGCTCTGGGCGACCTCATTTCAGATCTGCGGGTAAGCTTGAATTATTACTTAGACCAGGTGCCCTCGGCGCAGCCGATTAAGCATCTTTTTGCTCTTGGCGGCGGGGGTGCCTACCGGCTGACTTTGGAGACCCTCCACGAACAATTGTCCATCCCGGTCGAAGCCATGCATATCTTCGACAAGCTTCAAATACACCCCTCGGTGGACGCCGCGGCCCTTGAGCGCGACCAAATGCTTCTGCCCGTCGCCGTCGGCCTTGCCCTGCGTGAATGATGATCAAAATCAATTTACTGCCTCCCGAGCACCGGATCAAAGAGCAGGGATCTTCGAAGGCCGTCTATAAAGCGGTCTTTGCGGCCGGCCTTTTTTTTATCTTACTAAGTCTTTACTTTTACATGGATTACCGCAATTTGAAATCCGAATACTCGGTGTTAAACGGGCAGTGGTCTAAAATCCAGCCCGACTCCCAGAGTATTGATTCCCTCGAGCTTGAAGTGCAGGAAACCCTTAAAGCGGAGCGCGATTTTCTTGCTAATTTTGTGACTACCTCGGTGCCTTTGACTTCGCTGCTTATGGAGATCAGCGAACATCTGCCCGAGACCGCCTGGATCTTGGAACTGCAAATGGAGCGTAAGGGAGATGGGGGAAACCTGTTTTTAAAAGGGCTGGCGCTTCCCAGCAGCGCGCGTTCAAGTATCGAAGAAATTGAGCCCTACCTTCATCAACTCAAGACCCGGCTTCCCGGAGGACAGCTGCGACTGACCACGACCCGGCTGACCACGGAGGGGACTGAACTGACCCAGTTTATCGCGAATTTTGATTGGAAAGGGTCCGTCTCATGAAGCCGACTCCCGCGGCCTCTTCGAAATCAGGTATTTCAGATCGTATTAAATCGGTCGATAAAAAGACGGGCGCTCTGTACGGAAGCCTGCTGCTTTTTGGGGTCTTGTTTTTATATTTTATGGTATGGCCGGCCTGGTTTATCCGGCCTGGGCTGCGAACAAAAATCAAGGTGCTCAAGGGTAAAATGTCGACGGCCGAAACACTTCTGAAGAAAAAGCCGGAGCTTCTTCGCCGCAGAGAGGAATACCTGGAATTTATCGGCCAGGTCAAGACTCGCGTCTACGGTCCGGGAGAATCTTCGCTGCTCCTCGGACCTATTTCAAAACTCGCCGAGGAAAGTCTGGTCACGATCGCCGCGTCGCAGCCCAAAACCGTTGACGGCAAATTTCCGGCCCCCTTCGATACCCAGTATGAGGGCACCCTTTACGAGTTCAATGTCGAAGGCGGATATCATGAGTTGGGGCGGTTTGTCAGCCTCATTGAATCCAACACAAAATTGCTGCGTGTCCAATCCTTTCAACTAAAACCGCGGGATGAAGATCCCAAGCGTCATGGCGCGTCTTTGACCCTTTCGGCGGTTTCACAGAAGCAGGCATGACCCGGGGAGGGCTTTGGATCATGGCAACGCTTATCTGGATCGGCAGTTTTAACCCGGCTCTAGCGCCCGCCGCCGATATCCGCTATGATGGGGGCACGCGGCGGGACCCCTTCATACCTCTTTTGGGCCCGGGAGCCCCTGTTAAAGCTGATC
>JAHFHI010000052.1 GCA_023246995.1 Candidatus Omnitrophota bacterium | reverse complement strand
CCCCCGCAAACCCTCGCCCAGCAAAAACGCCACCTATGAGTGCGGCCTCGCAGCGGAAGGCGACGCCTGGATCCAGTTTCGCGTGCAATACTATATCTTCGCGCTGATTTTCGTGATCTTCGACGTGGAAACCGTCTTCATTTATCCCTGGGCGGTTTCCTTTCGCAAACTCGGGGTTTTTGCCTTTTGGGAAATGATCCTTTTTATCGCCATCCTCGCCGTAGGCCTGATTTACGCCTGGCGCAAAAAAATGCTTAAGTGGGAATAAAACGCCATGGCCTTTAGCCCCAACGCTAGCCAGGTTGACGACGGCCTCAAAAGCGAACTCGCCAAAAAAGGCATCGTCGTCACCACCTTAAATCAGCTTTATAACTGGGGCCGCAGGTCTTCGATCTGGCCCATGCAGTTCGGGCTGGCCTGCTGCGCCATTGAAATGATCGCGACCGCCTGCGCCCGTTATGATATCGCCCGCTTCGGGGCCGAGCTTTTCCGGCCCTCGCCGCGTCAGTCGGATCTCATGATCGTGGCCGGGACCGTCACCAAGAAAATGGCCCCGCAGGTGGTGCGCCTCTATAATCAGATGGCCGAACCGAAGTATGTGATCACCATGGGCGCCTGCTCCATTGCCGGGGGGCCCTTTATCGACGGCTACAATGTTTTGCGCGGAATTGACCGCTATATCCCGATTGACGTCCACCTTCCCGGATGCCCTCCCCGGCCGGAGGCCCTGCTTTACGGCCTGATGGAGCTTCAGCGGAAAATCGACGGTCAGGAGATCGAAACCACCGAGTGGTACCAAAAGGGCCTGAAACGCGAATACCCCATCCCGGATTTCGGCCCGCACGGACTTATCCCTAAATTTAACCCGGAGGTCTGGAACCCCAGGGAAACCGAAAACCGAAAGGAGCGCTACGGCGAGCCCATTTTGATCGGCCGCAAGGACAAGGCCCCGAATCTGGATCTTCCGCCCGCTCCCCCGCGCTCCGCGGCTCCTGCTCCGGCCGCGCCGCCGCCCGAACCGGCTTCCTGACAAAGCGCATGCTAAGTACCGCCGATCTTAAAACAAAAATAGAAGCCGCGATCCCGGGCACAACCCTGAAACTCGTGCGCGAAAGCCTGCTTCTGGAAAACCCCAACGATCTTCTCAAGGTCGCCCGCTTTCTTAAAGAATCCGATCTGGGCCTTGATTATCTTTCTTCCGTGACAGGGGCCGATTACCTGACCTATCTGGAATCGGTTTATCACTTTTATTCCATGGCTCAAAAAAGCGGCCCGGTCGTCTTGCGCGTGCGCACCGACCGCCAAAACCCTCAAATCCCCTCGCTGACGGCCCTTTACCGGGGCGCCGAGTTCCAGGAGCGCGAGGCCTATGATATGTACGGGATCGTCTACGAAGGCCACCCGGATCTCCGGCGCGTCTTCATGTGGGAAGGCTTTGAAGGCTGGCCCATGCGAAAAGATTATCAGCAGGAAGATTCCGAAACCCTGGAAATGGCGGATGTGGCGTGGCTTGAAAACCAGGGGGTGAAAGTGCCCGAGCCCATTAAAGCCAAAGCCGAAGAGCTCGAGAAGCAGGGCAAGCGCGCACTCGCCCAAAAGCCCGGCCAGCCGGAGCCCCAATGACCGAAAAGACCTTTTCGCTTCACGGGGCCGGCGACATGGACACCCAGACCCTTGAAATCAATATCGGGCCCCAGCACCCCTCAACCCATGGGGTCTTTAGAATGAACGTGGTCCTGGACGGCGAAACCATCGTTTCCTTGAAACCCGTGATGGGCTACCTTCACCGCAATCATGAGCAGATCGCCGAAAATATGTCCTACACCGGCTCCATGCCCTACACCGACCGCCTGGATTATTTCAATTCCATGTCCAACAATTTCGGATACGCCATGGCCGTTGAAAAGCTGGCCAATATCGAAGTGCCCGAGCGGGCGCACTACATCCGGATCATCATGGCCGAGCTCACGCGCCTGGTCAACCATGTCTCCGTGATCGGATTTCTCTTAAATGACCTCGGCGCTTTTTTCACCCCGGTGCTCTACGCCTTCCGGGAACGCGAAAAGATCCTGGACATCTTTGAAGAAGTGGCCGGGGCCCGCATGATGTGCAACTACCTGCGCTTCGGCGGGGTCAAATACGATCTCTCCCCGGAAGTCCTTGCGCGCATCGCCGGTATCCTGAAAAAATTCCCGAAATTTCTCGAGGAATTTGAAACCCTGCTCACCAAAAATGAAATCCTCTGCATGCGCTGCCAGAATGTGGGCGTGCTTCCGGCCGAACTGGCGGTAAGCGCGAGCGTCACCGGACCCATGCTGCGGGCCTCGGGGGTTAATTACGACATCCGCAAGGCCGACAACTATTCTCTTTATGAGCGTTTCAAGTTCCGCGTCCCGCTCGGCCAAAAAGGCGACGTCTATGACCGCTATTATGTCCGCATTCTTGAAATGCGCGAGAGTCTGAAGATTCTTGAGCAGGCCGTCAAAGAAATTCCGGCCGGCGATATCATGAGCAAAAAAATGGTGCCCTTTCTGAAATCCCCGCGCAATTTCAAGCCCCCCGTGGGCGAGGCCTACGCGCGGGTCGAAGCGCCCAAAGGCGAGCTCGGCTATTATGTGGTAAGCGACGGCACCGCCCAGCCCTGGCGCTATCACGTGCGCGCGCCTTCGTTTATTAACCTCACCATCCTGGAGGACCTGTGCATCGGCCAAAAGGTTGCCGACGCGATTATTATCCTGGGGTCGGTCGACATTGTTCTGGGGGAGCTTGACCGCTAAATGATTTTCGGAACCGGAATTCTTCAGGGTTTGATGGTCACTTTGAAAAACTTCGTGACCTCGTATTTCAAGGCCCCCGACGAGGGCGGGATTTTCACGGTGGAGTATCCCGAGAAGCGCCTCCCGGAAAAAGAACGCTTTCGCAACTTCCCCTTTCTTCTCTACGACAAGAACCCGGAAAATCTCCGCTGCGTGGCCTGCGACATCTGCGCCAAGGAATGCCCGCCTAAGTGCATTTACATCGTGCGTGAATTCGACAAGGACGGAAAGCCGCTGAAGCGGCCGGCGGTCTTTGACATTGATTTCACGGTCTGCATGAACTGCGGCATCTGCGAAGAGGCCTGCCCCTTTGACGCCATTTACATGGACCATGAATTTGAAATCGCGAGCGCCGACCGCCACGCGAAACTCCTTTATCACCGCGATGATCTTTTGAAATCCAACGAATACTTTCATAAGATCCGGCCTACGGACGCTTCGGCCATCGACGCCCGGCGCCGCGAGGCCGAAGAAAAGAAAAAGGCCGCCGAAGCGGCCGCGCTTGCGGCTCAAAAAGCCAAAGAAGCCGCCGCGGCCCAGGCCAAACCGCCCGAGCCGCCGAAGCCGGCCGCAGGGGCTTAGCTTTATGGAAACTCTCGATCAGATTTTTGTTTTATCGAAAAAGGGAATCCTGGATTTTCTCGGCACTTTTCTGCCGGAGTGGGTTGTGACGCTTGCCTGCGTCGCGATCACCATCAAGGCCATCGCGGTCCTGGGGCCGGTGACCATGATGTACCTGACGCTCATGGAGCGCAAAGTGATCGGCCGCATGCAAAACCGGATCGGCCCGAACCGCGTCGGCAAATGGGGGCTCCTGCAGCCGCTCGCGGACGGCGTCAAGATGCTCACCAAAGAAGACATCGTGCCGCACGGGGCTGACGCCGTGAGCCATTTCCTTGCGCCTATCCTGATCGTGATCCCTTCGCTTCTGGCCTTTGCCGTCATCCCCTTCGGACGAGGCATGACGCCTGTCGATCTCAATGTTGGGGTCCTTTTCTTTATCGCCGTTTCCTCCACGACGACCATCGCGATTTTTATGGCCAGCTGGGGGTCCCGCAATAAATTTTCGGTTCTGGGCGGCATGCGCTCGGCGGCTCAAATGATTTCTTATGAAGTCCCCATGGTGCTTTCGGTGGTGCCGGTCATCCTGATCGCGGGCAGTCTTTCCACCAATGACATTGTTCTGGCCCAGGCCGGGTGGGGCGGGCTCAAGTGGTTTGTGTTCACCCCCTGGGGATTTTTCGCCTTTATCATTTTTTTCCTTTGCGGGGTGGCGGAATGCAACCGCTCGCCCTTTGACCTGCCGGAAGGCGAGTCGGAAATCGTGGCCGGCTTTCATACCGAATATAGCGGCATGAAATTCGCCCTCTTTTACATGGCGGAATTCATGAACTCCTTTACCGTTTCGGGCCTGGCCGCGACGCTCTTTTTGGGCGGCTGGCAGGGGCCGTTCCTGCCCTCCTGGCTGTGGTTTTTTCTAAAGACCTACGCTCTTATTTTTGTGATGATTTGGTTTCGGGGAACGCTTCCGAGAATCCGGGTTGATCAGCTGATGGGCCTGGCCTGGAAATTCCTGATGCCGCTTACGCTCGTCAATATCCTGGCCGCGGGGCTTTGGTATTTCACCGAAGGCGCGGCGCGGTGGCTCATAACGGCCTCTATTTTGGCCGGGAGTTTTTGGCTTCTTACGAAATTAAACCGGGGATATACTCCGGAGAAACGCGTTTACCTTTTCGCGGAGTAATTTTCCGCTTATTTTTTTGCGAGACCCCGCGCTTCACTAAGAAGCCGCGGAAATAGAAAATGCCGAGAGAAAAATGTTGCCTTTAACCCTATTAGTTAAAGCGGGTCTTTACCTGATCATGGCGATCAGCCTTTTGGCGGCCGTGGCTTCGGTGAGCCTTCCCAATATTTTTCACGCCGCGCTGGCCCTGGCCCTGGCCCTGCTCGGGATCGCGGGCATTTACCTCGGGCTTCAGGCGGAATTTGTCGCTGTCGTTCAAGTGCTGATTTACGTGGGCGCCGTGATCACCCTTGTCATTTTCGCCATCATGCTGACAAACCGCATGGCCGACCGGAGCACCCCGGCTAAAAACAGTCTCGGGGCCGCGTGCCTGGCTGTCGCAGCCGGACTTTTTTCGATTCTCGTGCGCTTCATCCGCAGCACCCCATGGCCCGAGACGACCTCCGCCCCGGCGCCCGGAACCTCCGAAATCGGACAAGCCCTGATGGGCCCTTATGTGTTCGCCTTCGAAGTCATTTCCGTGATTTTGATCGCGGTTTTAATCGGGGCCATGGTCATTGCCAAGAAAGACAACCCCGGGGAGGATGCGCCGTGATTCCCCTTTCGCATCTGCTCATTTTTTCGGCGGCCCTGCTTGTGATCGGCATCTATGGCGCGGTCGTACGCCGCAACATCGTAGGCATTCTGCTTTCCATCGAACTCATTTTAAACGCTGCCGCGCTCAATTTTACGGCCTTCTCGCGTTTTGCCCTTGCCGGCGATCAGGAGGCCGGCGTTATTTTCACCCTCTTCATTATTGCCATGGCTGCTGCGGCGGCGGCGGTCGGCCTCGCCATCGTGATCGCCCTTTTCAGGGTGCGCAAAACGATCATGAGCGACGAAATCAATCTTTTGAAATGGTAAACCCGACATGAGCCCGATGACTCCCCTCATTCCCTTTTTGCCGCTCGCGGCCTTTGCCGTGAATATTTTTTTCGGGCGCAAACTCGGCCACAAGGCGGCTTGGGTTTCAATCGGGGCAAGCACGGCTTCCTGCGCGATCGCTCTTCCGCTTATCTTTCAAGTGGCCGGCGGCGCGCATTTCGCGGCAAGCGCCCGGTGGCTCGACCTTGGAGGCCGCGGCCTGGATTTTGGCTATCTCCTGGATCCTTTTTCGGCCACGCTTCTTTTCGTGGTCACGATCGTGGGCACGCTGATTCAAATTTATTCAACCGGGTATATGCACGAGGACCCGCGTTTTTCACGCTTCTTCGCCTATCTATCGCTTTTCATGGCCGCCATGCTGACTTTGGTGATTTCGGACAATTACATTCTCTTTTTCATGGCCTGGGAAATTATGGGCCTGTGCTCCTACCTTTTGATCGGATTCTGGTTTGAGAAAGATTCCGCGGCCAACGCGGCCCGGAAAGCTTTTCTTACCACCCGGGTCGGGGATGTGGGATTTTTTCTCGGCATCATGACCCTTTTTGTCGCGGGCTCGAGCCTCCGCTTTGAAGACCTGGCCGCAACCGTCAAGGCCGCTCATCCGGTTCTACCCGCGGCCGCGCTCCTGATTTTCTGCGGCACCATCGGGAAATCCGCCCAGTTCCCGCTTCATGTCTGGCTTCCGGATGCCATGGAAGGCCCGACCCCGGTGAGCGCGCTCATCCATGCCGCGACCATGGTGGCGGCCGGTGTGTTTTTAATCGTACGTTCTTTTGTCCTTTTCGAAGCTTATGACGCGGCCATGAACATGGTCACGATGATCGGCGCGATCACGGCCTTCATGGCAGCCTTTATTGCCCTCACCGCGACCGACATTAAAAAGGTTCTCGCTTATTCCACCATCTCGCAGCTCGGTTTTATGGTGACCGCGCTCGGCTTGGGCGGGCTTAGCGCCGGCACCTTTCATCTGATGACCCACGCCTTTTTCAAAGCCCTGCTCTTTCTCGGGGCCGGCAGCGTCATTCACGGCACCGGGACCCAGGACATCCGCGAAATGGGCGGGCTTTTCACCAAGATGAAACACACGGCCTGGACTTTTCTGATCGGCTCACTTGCCATCGCGGGGGTTCCCCCGCTCGCAGGCTTCTGGTCCAAAGATGAAATTCTCTTAACCGCCTTTGAGGCCGGGAATTTTCCCATTTTTGCCCTGCTTTGCCTGACCGCCTTCATGACTTCCTTTTATATGTTCCGCCTGGTCTTCATGACCTTTTTCGGAAAAGCAAGAAATCATCACATTCACGCTCACGAATCCCCGGCGGTTATGACCGGACCGCTTTGGGTGCTTGCGATCGCCTCCGTTTTTGTGGGGCTTCCGGGCTCCCCTTTTTTTAATCACTGGTTCCAGGGATTCCTTCACGGCCACGGGCATCACGCGGTTCATCCTGTGAATTGGATCGTGGTCGGCGCCTCGATTTCAGCGGGCCTCGGTGGGATCTCTCTGGCCGCGGTCTTTTACCTGGGCCAAGGCGGATTCCCTCAAAAAGTCGCTTCGGCGTTCCGGCCTCTCTACACGCTTTCAACAAACAAATTCTGGTTTGACGAAATTTACGCAAAATTCATCGTGGCCCCTTTTAACGGCGTGGGCCGCATGCTTTTTAGTTTTGATCAAAAGGTGATCGATGCCGCCGTCAACCGCACCGGCCTTGCCACCCTGAACACAAGCGCTTTCAAAAACTGGTTCGACAAATACGTGATCGACGGCTTCGTTAATTTCACGGGGCATTTCACCCAGCTCTTAAGCGCTCTTCTGCGCCTGATGCAAACGGGCTTTGTGCAGCACTACCTGTTCCTTATTTTCCTAAGCGTTCTGGCGCTCATGCTGCTTGAAATGCGTCTTTAATCAAGAGGAGTCTTTATGACATCGCATCTTTTATCGTGCATCATTTTTACCCCCCTTGCCGGGGCGCTGGCAGTGCTGATGCTGCCCAAATCCAAAACCGGCGCGGCCAAATGGGTGGCCACCGCGGCCGCCGGAGGGGTGCTCCTTTTGTCACTCGCGGCCTGGCGGGCGTTTGATCCCGCCTTCTCCGGGCCACAGCTCATTGAGAAGCTGCCCTGGATCCCCCAATTTCAAGTGCAGTATTTTGTGGCCACCGACGGGATCAGCTTTCCCATGGTTCTTTTGACGGCGCTCATCTCGCTTTTGGCCTGTGTCGCCTCGTTTGGAATCACGGAGAGGCAAAAGGAGTATTACTTCCTTTACCTCCTTCTTGAAACCGGCATGCTGGGGTCCTTCCTTGCCCTTGACCTTTTCCTTTTCTATATTTTCTGGGAAGTGGTGCTTGTCCCGATGTATTTTTTGATCGGCATCTGGGGCGGCCCGCGCCGGGAATACGCGGCCATTAAATTCTTTCTCTACACCCTGGCCGGAAGCCTGCT
>JAHFHI010000311.1 GCA_023246995.1 Candidatus Omnitrophota bacterium | reverse complement strand
GGCCTCATGCTTTCGGGCATGGCGCGTAACGCGCTTTTGATTAATGCCGACACCTACTCCAGATTCACCCATAAAAAAGACCGGGCCACCCGCATTTTATTCAGCGATGCGGCGGCGGTGTCATGGATCGCGCCGGCCGAGGATGCGCGCGGGGTCGTGGACATTCAATGCTCGACCGGCGGGAAATATTATGAGAGCTGCATCATTCCGGCCGGGGGCTTCCGGAAGCCGAAGTCGGGCGAGACTTCTCTGGCGAGCGTGGACGCGAGCGGCAATACGCGCACCGCTGAAAATCTTCACATGGACGGCATGGCCATTTTGGGTTTTGTTAATTCCAGGGTGCCGAAGCAAATCCGGAGTCTTTTGGAGAGGAATCAGCGGAGCCTTGAGGACGTGGACCTTTTTATTTTTCATCAGGCGAGCAAAATGGCGCTCGATTGTTTGACGAAGCTTTTAGGGATCCCGCCGGAACGCGTTTTCAGCAATCTGCGAGATGTCGGCAACACGGTTTCCGCATCCATTCCCATTGCCTTTAAAGATGCCCGGGAGTCGGGGCGATTAAAGCCCGGCCAGAGGGTGCTCCTGGCTGGTTTCGGAGCCGGGCTTTCCTGGGGCTCGGCCCTGCTCGAAGTTTAGCGATGAAAGTTAAAAACGAATCCCGGCAGGGAATGGAAGTTTGCCCCGTAAGCCGCGAAGCATACGCGCCTTTAGCCGAATATCTTTCGGCCTTTGAGAGGGATTCGAGGACGCCCGAGGCCTGGCTCGAAAGATTCCGGATTTGGTGGGACGCCAACCCCGCATTTTCCGAAGCGGATCCTCGCGGCTGGATTTTAAAGGACGGAAATAAAATCGCGGGTTTCTTGGGCAACATCCCCTTCTTTTTTTCTTCCGAAGGCCGGCCGGTGAGGGCTTACACGGCCAGCACCTGGAGAGTGCTTCCCGATTACCGCGGCTACAGTTTGGATCTTCTGCGAAAGTTCATGCGCTTCACGCAGAATCATTTTTCGGTTTGCACCACGCCAGCCCCTAACGTTTCGGAAATTTTTAAAAAATTGGGATATGAAATGATTCCAAGAGGCGACGACCGGACCGGATGGAGCGTTATTCATTTTGAAAACGTCTTCGGGCAGGTTCGGGGAGAAAATTTCTTATCCCGGCTTGCGGCGGGAATAATCTCCGGGCCCCTCGGCTGGGCACAGGACCGGCGGCTTGGAGCCCCGGGGCAGGAGGATCGGGCGCGTGAATGTTCTGCAGCCGGCCCGGCTTTTGACGATCTCTGGGAACACACAAAAAACCTTTATGATTTTACCGATCTGCGCACGTCGGAGGCGCTCAACTGGTATTGCTTTGCCGATTCCGCGCGCAGAAAGATTTTGTTCGGAACCTTTCAAGGAGACAGGCTCGAAGCGTTTATGATTCTAAGTCCGCGCCGGGCAGGCCGTCTGAAAATTCTGGAATGTCTGGATCTTTGGCCCGAACCCGGTCAAGACGCGCTTCGGGCCCTTTTGGCCGGCGTGAGGCGATATGCCCGGGAGCATGCTTACGACCGCATTTCTTTCCCCGGTTTTTTTTCGGAGTCGAACCGGAGAATTTTAAAGAGGCTTATTTTTTTCAAGAAAAAGGCGAAGCCCAGATGCGAATTTTATAGAATGCCGGGCTCGAAAGGGGAATCCGGAACCAAGGGCCGGATTTATTTTCATTACGGAGAGGGAGATATTGCCCTTTAAATTGGGCGCCCCATTTTGAAAAAGAAGTGTTAGAATGAGCGCCTTTAACCCGGCTTAACTTATGACTGCGCCGACGGAATCTTTGCATCACCATTATATGCGTGAAGCCCTGAAACAGGCGCACCTTGCCCTGGAAAAAGGCGAGGTGCCGGTCGGCGCGGTGGTGGTTTATAAAAATAAAATTATCGCCCGGGCGTATAACCAGATGGAAATGCTCCGCGACCCGACGGCGCACGCGGAAATGATCGCGCTCACGCAGGCCTCGGGAGTATTGTCGGAGGAAAACAAGGATCACCGAGGGTCTCTTGAGGGCGCGACGCTTTACGCGACGCTTGAGCCTTGCGCGATGTGCGCCGGGGCGCTTGTGCTGACCAAATGCGCGAACCTGGTTTTTGGCGCACGCGACCAGAAGGCGGGCGCGTGCGAAAGCCTTTATAAGATTCCCCAGGATGACAGGCTGAACCATCGCCTGAAAGTGGTGGGGGGAGTGATGGAGGAGGATTCCCGGATTTTTCTTCAGGAATTTTTCCGCATGCTCCGGAAAGAACGACGCTAGAAAGTTACACGGAAAGGTGCCGGAGCGGCCGAACGGGCATGACTGGAAATCATGTAACCCCGCAAGGGGTTCCAGGGTTCGAATCCCTGCCTCTCCGCCAGTTTTTTGATTTTAAAAGAGGCCGCGCCAAGGGGAGGAAATTTTAGAAATGAAACATAGAATCGTACCGGTCAACAAAAAAAAGGATATTCCCAAGGAATACCGCAACAATCCCATCGGATTGCT
>JAHFHI010000310.1 GCA_023246995.1 Candidatus Omnitrophota bacterium | reverse complement strand
TCCCGGTCGGGTCCACCAGCCTTTTAAATTTCATATCACTCTAACTTATGAAAAAAATCCGGTTTGCCGTTGCGCAGCTTGATCCAACCGTAGGGGACTACCCGGGGAATGCCGGGAAGATCCTGGCGCGAATCCGTGAGGCCGAGAAAAACGGGGCGGATCTTGTGGTTTTCCCGGAAATGGCGCTTTGCGGCTATCCGGTTTGGGATTTGGCCAACAAAAAAATCTTTGTCCGCGAAGGCCTGAAGCACCTTGATCGTATCCGGCGCGCCACGGCGGGCCTGAAGGTTACGGCGGTTCTGGGGTTTGTCGGCGAGGGGCCGCGTCCGGGCGGGCGCAGCCGCAACTCCATGGTTTGGATTTCCCGCGGCCGGATCGTGGGCACTTATGACAAGCGCCTTCTTCCCACCTATGACGTTTTCCTGGAAGACATCTTTTTTGAGCCTGGCCGGAAAAGCCCTTTGATCGCCTGGCAGGGGATGCGGGTCGGGCCGACCATTTGCGAGGACATCTGGGATGAAAACTACGCCGAGAAGCCGCTTGCGGGACTTGCCCGCAAAGGAGCCGACTGGGTTCTGAATATTTCCGCTTCGCCTTATTACCGGGGCGTGGCTCAAACCCGCGAAAAACTTGTCAGAATGCAGGCTGCGCGGTACCGCCGGGCGATCCTTTACGTGAATCAAGTCGGGGGACAGGATGATCTTATTTTTGACGGGAGAAGCTTTTTCTGCGATTCCCGGGGGGAGGTTCTGTTCCGGGCGCCCGCATTCCGTGAAGGCCTCTATTATTTCGACTGGGACCCGGAAGAAAAGTCGCGGCCGCAGGTTCCGGGAGATCCGGATGCCGGGACGGCGGCCGAGGTTTATCAAGCGCTTCTTCTCGGGATCCGGGACTACTGCGCCAAGAATCATTTTAAGCGTGTGGTGATCGGTTTGAGCGGGGGAATCGACTCGGCCCTTGTGGCCGCGCTTGCCGCCGACGCGCTCGGGCCCGGCGCCGTGATGGGAATCGCCATGCCGGGGCCTTATTCCTCGAAAGGCAGCTGGGAGGATGCGCGTACGCTTGCGCGAAATCTCGGGATTGAGTTTCACGTTCATCCGATCCGCGGTAAATACCAGGCTTTGCTCGGGGCTTACTGGCGCCAAAAAAGAAAGGCCGGAAAACCGGTTCCGGCTGGCCGGATTACCCTGGCCATGGAGAACCTTCAGGCACGGGTGCGGGGCCTTGAACTCATGTTTTTATCCAACGACGAAGGCCGCCTGGTTTTGACCACCGGGAACAAGTCGGAGCTGGCCATGGGGTACTGCACCCTCTATGGCGACATGGCGGGCGGGCTTGCGGTAATCGGGGATGTCTACAAAACCGAGGTTTACCGGCTTGCCCGTTATCGGAACAGTCTCGGGGCCGTGATTCCCGAAAACAGTTTGTCCAAGCCGCCTTCGGCGGAGCTCCGGCCCGGGCAAAAAGATGAAGACAGCCTTCCCCCGTATGAAATTCTGGACCGCATTCTTTATCTTTATATCGAAAAAAATTACGGACGTGATGAGATCGTGGAGGAAATGAAACGCTCCCGTGAAAAAATAAAAACTTCGGTCCGCGGCGGTCTGGCCCGGGTGGTAGCGCGGGTCATCCGCTGTGTGGATCACAATGAATACAAGAGGCGCCAGACGCCGCCGATCCTCCGGGTGAGCCAGAAAGCCTGGTTCGGACGGCGCATGCCGATTACCAATCTTTTTGACGCCTAAGGCATGCTGACCCTCGGGATTCCGCGCGAAATCAAGCCGCTTGAAAAGCGGGTGGGCATGACGCCCGAAGGCGTGAGCTGGCTCACGGCCGCGGGTGTCCGCGTTCTTGTGGAGTCCAAAGCCGGAGCGGGGTCCGGTTTTTCGGATCAGGAATATGCGCTCGCCGGGGCCCGGATGATGGGCGATGCCGCCGCTGTTTACGGCGCGGCCGGGCTCATTCAAAAGGTCAAGGAGCCCCTCGAACCCGAATATCCTCTGATGCGCGAAGGTCAGATTATTTTTGGTTTTTTTCACCTGGCCTCGCCTGAAAACTGCGGCCTTCTTCAGGTGCTTTTGTCTTCGGGCGTGACGGCCTTGGCGTATGAGACCCTCGAACGAGGCGGGAAAATCCCCCTCCTTGCACCCATGAGCGAAATTGCGGGCGGTCTTAGTTCGGTCTATGCGGCCTTTTTTTCCGGGCTTAATCTCGGCCCCGTCGGAGCTATCCTTTACCCGGAAGATTTTACCGAAAGGCTCGTAGGGCTTGGAAATATCTATCCTGATATACCCAAAGGACTTACGATAGAGAATCCGGTGCTTATTTTCGGCGGCGGCGTGGCCGGCCAAAAGGCCCTGGAAACGGCCCAGGCTCTCGGCGCTAAGGTTACGGTTGTGGAGAAATCCGAGGCGCGCCGGGAGATTTTAAAAAAGATGACTCCTTTTGTGATTTCGCCGGAAGAAAAAGCGGAGCTCAATGCGGCGGCCCGGGAAGCCGGAATTTTCATCGGATGCGTG
>JAHFHI010000051.1 GCA_023246995.1 Candidatus Omnitrophota bacterium | reverse complement strand
CCCGTGCCGATCAGAAACCGCGGCCTCTCGTGGCTTCCTGGATCTTGACGGAATCCTGGAACCAATACAAAAAGGACCGGGAAGAGCTCAAAAAACTTCAGGAGCGACGGCGTCTTGAGCGCGAGCAGGCTCAGATAACGTCGTAATTTCTTTCGGATCCCTTAATTTTTTATTTTTCTCTTGTCCTCCGAATCTCTCCCGGATAAAATGCCTTCCACTGTGGGCTCGTAGCTCAACTGGTTAGAGTACTGGATTGTCGATCCAGGTGTTGCGGGTTCAAGTCCCGTCGAGCCCGCCAGTATCCTTTAATTTGAAAATTGCCAGCGAGTCTTTCTTGCGCGCACGGAAGGCCTATCCTACGCAGCATCCTGATATCACCCTACGCACATCCCTCTGCGACTCCTGGCGCGACAGATCCTGGAAGGGAACCCTGGAAGCCTTTCTCCTCGCGCCCTTTTTTATGGCGTCCCTCTATGGTTTCATCCCGCTCGGAATCAGTTTTTCCATGGTGAATTTCACCTATGGCGTTCGAGGCCTTGATCCGTCTTACCATAGGCAGCTTTTGGCATGGATCTTTTGCGTCGCCGCCTATAGCATCACTTTTGAAATTTTGTTCCGCGGACTCCTGCTGCGCACGCTCCTGCGGCGCTTCACGCAGGCGAAGGCCTTTATCCTTCACCAGGGAGTGCTCATGATCCTTCTTTTTGCGGCCTGGCTCAAGTGGGCCCACGCATGGGAAACCATGGGGCTGCTACGTTTTCTTTTAGTCGAACATTTCTATCAGATCGTATTCACGCTTTTTTTTCTGCGCACGGGGAGTGTCTGGGGAACGGCTTTCCTGCACACCTTGTTTGATTTCCCGAGATTTTTTGTTTTAAATGATGCGGTCGGCCCTTTTGAGACCCTGTACTTTTACTCCGCGGCAACCGACGATTTTTACTGGCTCATCGCGGCAATGGCTTTTCTCGTTATGTCCGTCCAATACGCATTTCTCACAAGCAGGGGGTCTCGCGAAATACCCCGGCAAGGGGCTCTCTAGCACGATGGAGCAACCCGCGCAGATTAAAGAGGAAGCCAGGAAGTTCGGTTTCGGGCTTTACTTTTTTGCCGCTTTTACCCTTGCGATTAAGTACGTCATCCCCATCGCTTGGGCCATCCATAAAAATACCGTTCTTACGTCCTACATTTACTTTTGGGATGCCTGGTGGATCGCCCATCTTTATGTGGGCCGAGGCCTGTTGAAAGCTGAACGGGGAATCTGGCGCTGGGCTTTTCTTCTTTCGCTGGCTGAAATTTTGATCATTGCGATTAAGCTTGCGGCTTACCTTCGTGCTCCGATTCTTGATTTTTGGCGCCTTAGCTGGTTTGTCAATAAATCACTCCTGTTGATTTTCTTCCTGTGCCTTTTCCCCTGGCTTTTAAAAAAACAGGCGCGGGAGGTTTTGTGAACAAAGACCGCCGGAATTTTATAAAAAAGGCGGCGGGCGTTCTTACCGGAGCTTATCTGGGGTTTTACGTGCCCCGCTATCTCCGAATGGGTCCAAGCGCAGGCCCGGTGCCTTCCATGCGTTACCGCGCGCTTGGCCGCACGGGCCTTCAAGTTTCCGAGATCGGCTTCGGCGGGTATCCTGTTTCCGACCCCAATGTCGTGGATTACGCCCTTGATAGGGGGATGAACTATATCGACACCTCCGACTGTTACCGGGAAGGGAAGAGCGAGGAGACCATCGGACGGGTGATGAAAAAAAGACGCAAGGATGCCGTACTCACCACGAAATTCGATGCTTTTTCGACGACCTCCAAAGAGCAGATGCTCGGCTGGATCGATGCCTCGCTTCAAAGGCTCCAGACCGACTATATTGATTGCCTTCTGGTTCATCAGATCGGGCGGGCTTCAGGCGGGGAGTCTGTCGAGCGTCTTCAGAATCCGGCGCTTTTCGAAGCTTTTCAAACCGCGAAGCAGCAGGGGAAGGTCGGATGGCTCGGATGCAGCGGTCATGATCTCGATCTTATGGAGGTTATGAATTACGCACTCGTGATTCCGGAAATTTCCGTGATCCTGTGCCGCTATAACTTTGCCGTCTACCCGGCCCAGCCGGAGCTTTTTAAGAAAGCGAGAGCCCGGGGCGTGGGGACCATTGCCATGAAAACGCTGGCCGGAGCCAGGGACGCTGATTTGAAGACATTTAAGGATAAAGGGACAACCTTCAAGCAGGCCGCACTCAAATGGGTGCTTTCCAACCCGGAAGTTTCAAACCTTATTATCAGCATTTCTTCGCGGGATCAGGTTGATGAGTATGTCCGGGCTTCGGGGCAGAGAATATCCCCTGACGAATCGGCTTTTTTGAAGGCTCCGATACCCGCATAGAGCTTTCTGTCAAAGCCTTTAGGGCCCGTGGGTATACCTTGTTTTTCCCACCCTAAGCGGGTATGATTCCCCCCATGAAATCTTCGATTCAAACCTCGAATCCCGTACGGATCGGCATGATGTCTTTGGGCTGCCCCAAAACCCTGGTGGATAGTGAAGTCATTTTGGGCAAACTCCAGGGGGAGGCCTACACCCTCGTGCCTTCGGTGGCCGATTGCGACGTCGCGCTTTTGAATACCTGCGCGTTTATCGAAGACGCGCAGCAGGAGTCTCTGGACAAAATCCTCGAATTGGTGGCCTTGAAAAAGGAGAAGCAGATTCGCGCGCTGATCGTGATGGGCTGCCTGGTTCAGCGGTTTCCCAAGGACCTCCAGGAGCAGCTTCGGGAGGTGGACGCCTTTATCGGTTCCGGGGATTACGCTAAAATTCCGGAAATCGTTAAAAAGGTAACCGGGGGCGGAAAGGTTTTCTCGGTCGGCCGTCCGGGCTATCTCGGAAACGCCGGAGAGTCGCGGGTCGCCCTGACTCCGAAACACTACCGCTATCTTAAAATCTCCGAAGGGTGCGATCATGTCTGTACTTTCTGCTCTATCCCGAGCTTCCGCGGCAAACACCGGTCAAGAACTTCAGAAGACGTGCTTCGGGAGGCCCAAAGCCTCGTTGAAGCGGGCGCCCGCGAAATTATCCTGACCGGGCAAGACACCACCTACTTCGGGCGGGATCTTACGGGCCGCTTCCTTCTCCCTGAGCTTGTCAGGGAACTTGGCGAACTTAAGGGCCTCGGATGGCTGCGGATTCTTTACGCGTATCCTTCGTGCATTACCCGAGAGCTGATGCTTGCGATGCGTGATGTTGAGAGGGTTTGTCCTTATCTGGATATGCCCCTTCAGCATGCCAGCGATCGAATGCTCGGCGCCATGCAACGGGGGATTACCAAGCGGCGCACGCTCGATTTGATCCGTGAATTCCGGGCCACGGTTCCGGAGCTCGGGATCCGGACCACCTTCATTGTCGGGTTTCCCGGGGAAACAGAGCAGGATTTTGAAGAGCTTCTTGATTTCATGCGTGAAATCCGTTTTGAAAGGCTCGGGCTTTTTACCTATTCGCGGGAGGAGGGAACCCCGAGCGCCGGACTCCCGGATCAGGTCCCGGAAAAAATCAAGCAGGAACGCTGGCACCGCGCCATGGAGCTCCAGCAGGAGATCTCCCGGGCCAATAACGCCCAACTGCTTGGACGGAAAACCGAAATGATTCTGGATGAAAAACATCCTGACGAAGAAAATACTTGGATCGGCCGAACCCGGTGGGACGCGCCCGATGTGGACGGCAATATTTTTTTGAAATCTTCACAAGCCCTCGAAGCCGGCGCCTTTTATCAGGCTAAAATTACGGATACCCGCGACTATGACCTGGTGGGTGAGCTCTAGAACGCTGGGCTCCTGGCTGCCTAATCTCCTAAGCCTTCTGCGCGGGGTTCTGGGGCTCATCATTCCCTTTATGCTCGGCGCGCCCCAGGCGCGATGGCATTATTTGGCCACCTTCCTTTTTTTTATTGGGGTCTTCACGGATTACTTAGACGGGCACCTGGCCCGTCTCCACAACACCGTCTCCGGATTCGGGAAAATCATTGACCCCACCATGGACAAAATCCTGATCCTGGGCCCGCTTGCCGTCTTCGCGGCTCTGGGTCTTTATTCCCCGTGGTGGGTCGTGGTGATCGTGGCCCGCGAAGCCGTGGTGACCTTCTGCCGGGTGGGCTGGTACCTTGAGGGCCGTGCGGTGGGGGCCGAGCGGCTCGGAAAATGGAAATTTGCGGTTCAAACCGCTGTGGTCATTGCGGGCCTAGCATTCTTTTTGTGCGACGGCGCCCAAGTCCCGGAGTCCCTTCCACAAATTTTAAAGCAGATTCTCTTTTTATTACTAATTTCAGCCACAATCCTGACGGTCCTCTCCGGCGTGAGCTTTTTTACGTCGAACCACTTACATTTTCAAAGCCGCGCCTTTGCCAAATTTGTGAGCGCCTGCGGCGTCGGAACGTTCCCTCTCGCGCCGGGAACGTGGGGGAGTCTGGTTGGGGCGCTCCTGGCCTGGATGGTTTCCTGGAATCTCTGGCTTCATCTCGGAGTTTTAGCCGGAGTCTTTTGGGCCGGCAAATGGGCCGTGGACCGTCTGGATTTGTCAAAAGGGGAAGATCCCGGTTATGTGGTGATGGATGAAGTCGCGGGTGCGCTTCTGACCTTCCTCGGTTATTCGATGACTCCGGCTCGATTTCTTGCCGGATTTATTCTTTTTCGCGCTTTTGATATTTGGAAACCTTTTCCGATCCGGCGGCTTGAAAAGTTTCCCGGTTTTTGGGGGATTATGGCCGATGACTTGGGCGCCGGGGTTTATGCCTGGCTTTTGCTCGGATTTTTTTGACCATGCCGGGCGCTTTTCGGCCGAAGGCTTTTATCCTGACCGTGGGAAATGAACTCCTCCACGGCAGCGTTCTGAACACCAACGCACGCTTCCTCGGCGCGAGCCTTTCGGGGATCGGGTTTTCAGTTACCGGGCAAGGCTCATGCCCGGATGAATTGGCCGCGATCAAAAGCTCTCTGGATCAGGCGATGGCCCAAGCGGATTTCGTGGTTCTGACCGGCGGACTCGGCCCAACCCCCGATGACCTCACGCGTGACGCGCTCGCCGAGTATTTCCAAAGCCCTCTTTGTTTTTCCCCGCGCCAGTACCGCTTTATCGAGCGCTACTACCGCAAACGCGGGGCCCGTCCGCCCGCCATGGTCCGTAAAGAGGCGATGTTTCCCCAAAATGCCGTTCCGCTTTTTAACCGCCACGGCATCGCTCTCGGGTTTTATATCCGCCGGGGCGCAAAGTGCGTGGCCGTGCTTCCCGGGGTTCCGGCAGAACTTGAAAAAATGCATGTTGAACTGCTCGAGCCGCTGCTTAAAAAGTTTTTTTCGAGCCTCCCGCGCCGTTACGCGCTTGTGGTCAAGTGTGTCGGAATCGGAGAGCCGGAGGTCATGGCGCGCCTCGGGAAAGATTTTTTTCGGGATCCTGTGGAATTCGGAATTTATCCCGAGACTGCGGAGATTACGCTGCGCCTTTATGCCGACAAGCCCTCGATTATCGCCCGTCTGAAACGCCTTACCGCTAAACGACTCAAGGGGTTTCTCTATGCTTTCGGCGAAACGAGCCTGTCGGAAGTCCTGGGGCAAAACCTGGCGCCACAATCTTTAAGCCTGGCGCTTGCCGAGAGCTGCAGCGGGGGCGCGCTCGCGAGTGAAATCGTGAAAACTCCGGGCGCAAGCCGTTACTTCCAGGGCGGCGTGGTGTCTTACAGCAATAAAAGCAAGGAACAAATCCTCGGCGTTCCCGGCGGGCTGCTTAAAAAATATGGCGCGGTATCGGTCCCGGTGGCAAGGCGCATGGCCGAAGAAGTGCGCCGCCGCTTTTCAGCCTCACTCGGGCTTGCGGTGACCGGAATTGCCGGCCCGGGAGGCAAAGGGCCCGCCAAACCCGCCGGCTTGGTTTATATCGCGATCGCCGGCGCCCGCCGTTGCCGGGTTTGGCGCGAGCAATTCACGGGCGACCGCAACCGCATCCGGGAGAAAACGGTCAAGCGAGGGCTGGAATATCTTTGGCGCTGGAGCGGAGCCAAAGTTTTTGATCCATCCGTATGAAGCGGATTTTTTTAGCGCTTTCCTTAGCGGCATTCCGGGAGCCGCTTAAAATCGTGATCGGCGAGGCGCGCCGCGCAGTGCCATTGGTCAAATGGGCTGATCCCGAGCAGGTTCATGTCACGCTTCATTTTTTCGGGCCGACGCCGGAAGCAAACCTCGGTGAAATAAACAGGCTCGCCCGGGGAGTCGCAAACTTTTGTGCCCCGATGCGGCTGGGACTTGCCGGGGTCGGGTATTTCCCAACGCCGGTTCATCCGCAGATTGCATGGCTTGGGTTAAGCGGCCAGACGGAGCTTTTGGAGGAATGCCAGCGCAAGCTTGAACGCGCTTTTGCGAACGCGGGTTTTCCCTGTGGAGAGAGAGCTTTTCATGCCCATGCCACCATCGGCCGCCTGAAGAACCCGCCGCGTCCGGTGCTTAACCTTCCTGATTCTCTGCGGCATTTTGAGGTTTCTCCCGTTCCAATCGATCGTGCGGTCCTCTATGAAAGCTTTCTTTCAAGTCAGGGTCCCCGTTATGAAATCCTTAAAGAGTATTTCTTTCAAAACCACCCGGCGGCTTAAAGCCCGAAAACTTCCGGCCGTCTACCGCGATTTGCGCCGCGCCTTTGGACATCAGCATTGGTGGCCCGGGAGAACGCCTTTTGAAATCATGGTCGGCGCAATCCTCACTCAAAATACGGCCTGGACGAATGTTGAAAAAGCCATCCGGAACTTAAGAAAAGCCGGAGTCTTGAATGCTCGCGCCATGGTGTTGTTGTCACGCCAGCGGCTGGCCGCTCTGATACGTCCTTCCGGATATTTCAATGTCAAATCGGCAAGGCTTCAGCATTTTGCCCGTTATCTTCGGGCGCGCTACGGTGGAAGCATCGCTCGGATGAAACGTCAAAAAGCGGGGGCGTTGCGGGACGAACTTTTGAGGGTGAACGGGATTGGCCCGGAAACCGCGGATTCCATACTCCTTTACGCTCTTGAAAAGCCGGTCTTTGTGATTGATGCCTACACGAAACGCGTCTTTAGCCGGCATGGATTAGAAGCCCTTCCGCTTCCTATTTCGAAATCGGGGTTAGCCTCGGCCGACTACCACCTCTGGCAGGCGGCTTTCACCCGGAATCTGCCTTCCAAGGCCGTCGCACTTTTTAATGACTATCACGCCCAAATCGTTCTGTTAGCTAAGAAATATTGCAAAGCTAGCATTCCTCTCTGCGAGCTATGTCCTCTTAATAAATATTTGAAGCACTAAATATCAATTATTATCAATAGCGATCTTTTGAGAATTTGTAAATGCTCTTCGCCACGACTATACTTTTTATGCCATGGATGACATCAAGAGAAAAATAGGGGAAATCCTTGTCGAAAATGGGGTTCTCGGCCGTGATCAGCTAGACGGGGCCCTGGCGATCCAGGCCAAAGAAGGGGGCTTGGTCGGACAGATCCTGATTCGCACCGGGTGTATCACCGAGGAGGAATTGACGGCCGCCATCAGCCGGCAGCTCCGTATTCCCTACCTGCCGCTTTCCCAGTACTCGCTCAACCAAGAAGCCAGCTTGCGTTTAAATGAGGACTTCTGCCGCCGGCATCAGCTTCTGGCTTTTGACGACGATGACGGGCATATTTTTGTCGCAGGAGTCTGCCCCGTAGACGGGGATGTCTTGGAGGCTATTGAGAAAAAGGCGGGGCGGCGAGTCCGGCTTTTTAACGCACTGCCCGGAGAAATCTTGGCCATGACCGATATCGTTTTTCAAAACAAACGCCGCCCTGAATTAAAAAAGACCGCGTGATCGATGAGTGATTCTCCCAACCTAAAAGGTTTTCAGCAAAGCAGCCTGAAAGACCGGATTCTTCGGGAGGGGATTGCGAGCCCCGAGACCCTGAACGAAATTCTCCGTGAGGCGGAAAAACGCAAGGAGCCTTTCCTCGATCTCTTCGTGAG
>JAHFHI010000309.1 GCA_023246995.1 Candidatus Omnitrophota bacterium | reverse complement strand
TGGTCGACATATTCGATCGTCGAAAGACGGTGGGCGATAATAAGCGAGGTTCTTCCGGCCAGCATCCGGCGCAGGGCCTGTTTGATCAGTTCTTCAGACTCGGGGTCGAGCGCGGAGGTCGGCTCGTCAAGGACCACGATGGGAGCATTTTTAAGAAGAGCCCGGGCAATGGCGATTCGCTGCTTTTGCCCTCCAGAAAGCCGAAGCCCTCTTTCCCCGACCTCCGTATTGTAGCCATCCGGTAATTCTTCGATAAAAATGTCGGCAAAGGCCGCGCGCGCGGCTTCGCGAATCTGCGCTTCGGTCGCTTCCGGCCGCCCGTAGCGGATATTCTCGGCAATTGTGCCGCTTAAAAGCACGGGTTCCTGGGCCAGGATCGCCAGCTGGCGGCGAAGCGACTTCAGGGCAATCTGCCGGATGTCCGTTCCATCGAGCGTGATGCGGCCTTCGCTTACATCATAAAAACGGGGAAGCAGCTTGATCAAGGTCGACTTCCCCGCGCCGCTCGGGCCCACCAGCGCGATGCTTTTCCCGGCGGGGATATCAAGACTGAAATCACAAAGAACCGGCGGCCTTTTTCTTTCGGCCTCCTGCGCGCCGTCGCCGTTTTGGAGCGCCGGCGGCATGTTGTCATAATGAAACGTGACGTGCTCAAAACAGATGCGGCCGCGAACGTTCTTGATTTCACGGGCCCCCGGGGCTTGGCGGACTTCCGGATAGGTGTCAAAAACATTAAAGATGCGGTCCATGGCCGAAAGGCTGTTGATTAAGATGAGGTTCAGGTCCGTCAGTCGCTGAATCGGCTGGTAGAGCATTCCCAGATAGGCGTAAAAGGCCATGAGGGTGCCGACCGAAAGCCTGGAGGACCAGACTTCCGTAACGCCGTACCAGAGCACCAGGATGGGACCGAAAGCCGTAAGAAATCCCGTGACTCCGAGCGCGATGGATTGAAGTTTCACGCTTGAGAGCATGGTGCCGAGAAATTTTTCGCTCTGGCGTTTGAATTCCTCGGCCTGATTTTCCTCCTGCGTGAAGGACTGGATCGTGGCGATGGAAGAAAACTGCTCGTGGAGCTCCCCGGAGATTTCCTGCATCTGGGCGTGAATGGCCCGGCTTTTGGCCTTGATACGCTTGGTCAGAGAGTAGCTGGCGAGGGCGTAAAAGGGCAGAACCGAGAGCGAAACAAGCGCGAGCTTCCAGTGGACAAAGGCAAGCAGGAGGATAATGGCCGTGACGCAGGAAAGGTCCATGGCCGTATTAATAAGCGCGGAACCCACAAAATTTTGCGCGGCCGCAATGTCGCTTGTCATATGGGATACGACCGCGCCGATTTTCTGGCGGTCAAAAAAACTAAGACTCATTTGCTGCACGTGCAGATAAAGCTTCTGGCGCAGGTCGAAAATAATTTTGTGTCCGCTCGTGCCCGCGAGGTTCGAGCGCCAGTAGCTGACCAGCCCGTAGAAAAGATAAAGGATCGTGAGGCTGGTCATGAGCATGTGGAGGCTTTTGGGAGAGTGTGCCTGCGGGGTTTTGAGGTAATCATCCACCAGGATCTTGATGGTCCAGGGCATCACAAGCGGAATCAGGTAGCGGATGATGCCGCAAAAGACAGCGAGGCCGATCAGGGCTTTGTAAGGAGTCAGGTAAGCCAGAAACTTTGAAAGGCTTGAGCGTTCGTGATCCATAAGCGAACTATTTTAGCCAAGTGCCGGGCAAATAACAAGATTGGCGGGGAGTGATTTTCGGTGCGGTCAAGCGGCGGGCTGAAAGCCAATGACGGTTCTGTTTCGCCCGAGGGAAAACGCCCCTTTAATATTTCAAGTGCCAGTCGCTTTGAAGATAGCGCGATTCAAGGAGCGCCCGCATTTTTTTGAGTGGGGCATCCGGCAAAGTGTTTTCGCAGGGCCATGCTTTCCGGATAAGTGTTTTGATTTCTTCCGTGGCGAGCGGAATATTGGCGGCAAAGGTTTCGTGACCGCGCTCGCCGCGGTAGGCGGGCCTGCGCGGCGGCAGGGTGAGATAGCGGGACATGAGCGCCGTGTCGAAGGCATAGAGGATGGTTCCGTGAAAAAGCAGATAGACGCGGCGTCTGCGCTGGGCATTGCCGGAGAATTTTAAGCTCCGGAAAGTCAAATCACTCACGCCTTCGACTTCGACCCCTGTCCCCAGACGCGCGCCAAAAACTTCGCGGTGCTTTTCAAGAACCCAGGCATTGGTGCGGGTGATATTTTGAAGAGAAGGATTTGCGGAAATTTTAAGGATCAGGGAAAAATTAAGGCAGCCCGGGCCCTGCAAGACCGTCCCTCCGCCCGAAGCGCGGCGCAGGACAGGAAGGGCTTCTTTCAGGCAGCGCTCGTAATGGAGATCATCCCGGACTTTGCAGGAATAGCCGAGCACGGCAAAATGCCTCGGGGATTCCCAAAGGCGCAGTATTTCACCACCCCCGGCGTCTTCGGCGCTATCCAGCAGAGCCTCTTCAAGCGCGAGGTTTTCCTCCGGGGTCGCGAGCGTCAGATCAAGGTA
>JAHFHI010000050.1 GCA_023246995.1 Candidatus Omnitrophota bacterium | reverse complement strand
GCATCACCTCGTTTGATCAAATCACCGACACCATGCTCGATGAGATCAAAGCCATGGGTTTCAACAGTCTTTGGATGATGGGAATCTGGGAGGAAAGCCCGGAATCGCGCAGAATCAATGAATACTGGGGCGGGGTCTACGGCACCCCGGGCCGCGTGGCTTCGGCTTATTCCATTTCGGACTACAGCGTGAGCCAGTTGCTTGGCGGGGAAGAGGCGTTTCGGCGCTTGGTCACCCGCGCCAAGCAGGCCGGGCTGCGCATGATCGTGGATTTTATCCCCAATCATTTATCCAAAGACAGCCCGCTGATCGGCGAGCATCCCGGGTGGTTCATTCACCGCGACACCAAACCTCCGGAGCAGGAAAAAGATTTTTATTTTGAATACAGACTCGGTCCCGCGGCCGGGTATCCGCAAGGCAAAACCATCTGGGTCGCGCACGGCAAAGACACTACCCCGTGGTCGGATACGGCCCAGCTCGATCTTTCCAATCCCGAGGTCTGGCAGTTTCTTCTGGAGAGGCTTCTTTTTCTGGCCGATCTGACGCAGGGCGGCGGTGTGCGCGCCGATTCTTTCCAGGCGGTGCACAATGACACCTACCGCGAAAAGTGGTTTCCGCACAAATCCGGCGAGGCCTTTAACCGCGAAATTCGGGCCATCGGCGTGGACATGTTCGGGCGTTCCTATCTCAACAGCCATCAGCTCTTCGAACTGCTGATCGATTTTGTCGAAATTCACTACCCGGATTTTAAAGTCCTGGGCGAACTTTACCACGGCCAGCACGGCGAGTGGCAGAAAGCCGGTGTGGATCTTACTTATGCGAAATATGTCTATGACTGGATTGTGGAGGGCAAAGAAGGGGGCTGGCTCAATTTTAAGGATTATATTTTCGCGCGGGGGAAGCACACGAGCGTTACCCTCGATTCTCTTCGCCACTCGGTTTATTTTCTGGAAGATCACGATACCCGGAAGCGGGTCTTGGAAGTTTTAAGAGAGCGGCTGAACCGCCCCAAGGCCGACGCCGAAACCGTGGCCTGGGCCAAGCTTCTCATGACCGCGATTGCCACCATACCGGGTTCGCCCATGGTCCATGAGGGCCAGGAAGCGGGGTACAACAAACCCATTGCCTCCGCCGACTGGATCCCGACCAGCGTTTCGCCGCAGGGAGAATATGTCGAAGACCTTAAAGATTTTTTCCGTGAGCTCTTAAATAAAACCGCCGATCCGGTTTTCCGGCTGGGCGGACTTCCGCGAGAAATTCCGATTCGGGATAATGCCAATCCCGAAATATTCGCGTTTGCGCGCGAGCATGAAGGCCGGGCCGGCATCGCGGTTTTTAATCACACCGCCCACCCCGTAAATTTAAAATTGGACCTCCGGGCCGCGGGCCTCGGAGAAGGCGAGCTTGAAATCCAACTTCCGGCCTGGGGGACGCACGTTGAAATCAGACCTCTTCCCCCCTACGGTCCCCCGCAAGCGGCGAAGGCCCCTAAAAAACGCTCCGAAGTCAGGACGCAGCCGGGTAAAAGTCAGGAGCCGCCGTCGAAGGAAGATGGTCTGAGGATGGTCCGGGAGATTGCCAAAGTGCTCCCGAACTTTCGCCTTAAGGATGCCGAAGCCATTGTCATGGCCTCGGAAAAAGGTTCGACCGGAAAGCTTGCCAGGATGGTTTTAAACGCGGCTCGGAATCACTGGCAGGCCGGAAAGCTTGAGAGAGCCGGCGTAAAACCCCTTTTCGGGTATACGGTGCTGTTTGCGTTTCAGGAGTATGCAAACATGAAGGATCGAACCCCTGAAATGCATGAAAATATTCTGCAAATGACTCTTGATTTAATGGGCTATTTTCTTAATAGCGACCCGGGGCAAACATGGTTTTCAGAAACGGAATTAATCGAAAGGGCGAGTTATGAGCTCGATACCGCGCTCGCTTCTTTGCAGCGCTGGGAGGATCTTGAGCGAACCACCCGTTCTTATATGGAAGCCCCGCAGTACTCTGCAATGCGCCGGGGAAAAGCCGCCATGGTTTACGCCACTCTGATCATGAGCATTCGATATTTTATAAGACCTAAAGAGATTGCCGTGCTTCACGAAAGACTCGGGCAGGCCCTGGCATTATGGAGAAACCGGGGAACGGAGATTTTGAAACCCGAAGACGTTACCTTTGTCGGCAAACAGCTTTTCGGCGCGCGCGCCAACACCGCACTGCTTAAAGGGACCCCCGCGGATTTGGACGAAGCCGAGAGCCTTTTGCGGGAAGCCGCGGAGAAGAATCTCTGGGGTTTTGAGTCGTTTGCTACGGCTTTCAGGATGGAGGCCCTAAGAGGGATGGCCCTGACCCGTCAGGACCCCGAACAGGCCGCGGCGAAGTTTGAAAACGCCCGGGGGCAGATCGCCGCATACTTTGAAAAAGACGGGGTCGACGAGAACGAAAAAGCCCAGAGGCCTTATTTTGAGGCCGCGCTTGAGTTTTATCAGGGAAATTTCCAAAGAGCGGCCGAGCATTATAAGGAGCTGACCGTCTCGATGCGTGAGAAGTCTTATTATCCGGCCGTGCTCTATGACTACGCGAGCGTCCTGGATCTTCTCGGCCGCAAAGAGGAGGCCCGGATCGCCTATCAGGAATTATTCGGATTTTTTGCCGCCGAGAGAGCGGCAGGAAAAAATTTTACCGTCAATCCCGTCCACTACAACAGGCCTCCGGGCCCGGAGGATGCCAAGGGCCAGCTTGTACGCACGCTTGATTTCACGGAAGCGATGCTCCGGGACAAATCGCAATGGCCGGCCAACCCCGGAGCTTTGTATGAGATGGCACAACTGCTTCTTGAACACGGCCGCGTGGATCTGGTAACAATGTATCCTTTGCTTTGGCAAATGGCCCAAAAAAGCGTCGAGCAGGGAACCCTTGAGCAGGACTGGCCGCACTACGAAGCCTGGATCTCCGCCATGATGGCAAGCGACGCCGCCCCGATTTGGACGGTGCTCCTTAGAAGTTATTTGAACGTTGAGCCCGCGAGCCCCCTCAAGCCGAAGATTCTGGATTATATGGCCCGGAGGGCGAGCCGCCTGGCCGGCAATATCAACGGCCACATGGAATATCTGCTCATGACGCGGGTGGGGAATCAAAACCGGACGGAAGCGGCCATGAAAACCGTCGAAATGATCGATGCCGTCGTGTTTATGGCCAATTATGATGAGGCCACCAAGACGCTTCGCTTTCCTTTTGACCCGCTCGCCGGGCTAAGATTTCTTGAGACCATCAACCAGCGCCTGGCCGAAAAGCTTTACGTGGAGGAAGCGTTTTTGCCCGCATTTTTTTACGCCAATGCTTTGATAAGACTCCAGCAGTACGGCGAGCGGATGGGCGAACTCGGCTCTGCGGCCAGGGAAGAATATAACAAAAAACTCAAAAAAACCCTGGATGCCAAAACTTACGCAAACGCCGTGCGCGCTTTCAGAGAGGTGAAGAATATCGAGGTCGCGATTTTTTTCCGGGTTCTTGCCACCACCGCGCTTCAAGCCGGGCACGACACGATGTTTGAAAACGCCATGAAGGATTTAATCAAATCCTTGAGGCTTTCCTATTCTTTAACCCAGCCTCCGGGGGCACTTTTTATCGAATACGGCCACCTGCTTTCCAATTTTTCCCCGTATGTCAAACGGCTGGTCAAGCAGGGACGCCGCGAAGAGGCCCGAAGGGTCATCGGCGAATGGGCCTATTACCTTGCCGATATCGTGAATCTGCTTGAGACCGGTGGGCTTGAACCCGAGGAAGCTAAAAAAGGCGTGCTCGAAGTTTTCAGCTCGATAAGCGGCCTGAACGCCGGGCAATGGACCCTGATGGTGGAGCCCGGAGGCCCTATGGCCGAAACGCTTAAACGGTTTCTGCGGATTGCGGGAAATATTCTTCCGGGGCCGCGGGACAAGCCCGAGCACTTGGGCCTGGCTTCCATCGCCGGACTTTTGGGAGACAGGGATCTTTTTACCGGGAACGCGCGTCTCCTGCTGCAGGATTTTTCGCCGGAGGGGAAAACCGCGCCGTATTTGAGCCAGGCCTTTGACATCATGGCCGGCCTCGCGCACCAGGCCGCGCTTCGGAGCGACTCGGCCCTCTATGAGGAAGCCCGGGCTAAAGCCGCGCAGCTTGCCTCGCTTTATGAAGCCATGGCGTCTCAACGCCCGGCCGGAGCGGGCGCAACAGAAGACGATGAGGCCGACATCAATGTCCCGGCGCAGAAAATTTATTTACACCTTGTCGAGGGAGAGTATGACAAGGTCCTTCAGGGCGCGGCCGAGACGCGGGAGCGGTTTGCGGTTGAAAAACCGGAGGCGGCCAGGAGTTTTCTCTATCACAGTGTTTTGGCGCACGCGCTTTCCGGGAATCAGGCGGCCGCTCTCGCGGATTTGAGGAAAGCGCTTCCCGGGGTTGCGGGCGAGACCCTTTCCAAGGAGCGCCGGCTGGATTACGAAAGTAACCTTGACACCATCGCGCTCTTTATGGCCGAGGATCACCGCTGGCGCGTGGCGAACCTTCTTTTTAGGCTCTTTTTCGAAGGAGGCTTCTCTTTGAGCGCCCGTAAAGAAATTCTCTCCGTGGCCGGGCATTTTCATATGCGGGGAGCTCGAGAGGCATTTTCCGATTATCTTAAGACGTTAAGCCAGCATCCCGAGCGATATCAGCAGGATCGGGATCTGCCTATTTTCGAATGGCTGCGCGATGCTTATCCGGATAAAGCGGAGCTTTATTATTTGGCCGACAGTCTGATCCGCGCCGCGGATACAAAAACACCCTCAAAACCGCTTAGAAAGATCAGGGATGACCTCAAGGCGGATTTTAAGGCCGCCGACTTTCAGAAACTGGCGGAAATTTATATCGCGGGCGGAGAATATAAAACAGCTTTGGAAATGATTTCTGCCGGACAGAAAGCCGCGGCTAAAGAAAAAAGCGAAAGTGTTTACCTGACTTCGCTTCAAAGAAGAGCCGCCGAGCTCCAGAAATTTTATGAGGCGCTCGTTAAAAGTTATGAGGCCGCGGACTATCCCAAAACGCTTGAGATTGCGGCGGTGCTTCTTGAAGGCGGGGAAGATTTATCCGGCATTGCGCCCACTCCCAACGCCGCGCCGGTGCTGAAAATCCGCGATTCCGCGCGGGCGCTTATCCAGGCACGGGAAAGCCTTGGCGCCTGGGATTGGCGGGGAGCGCTTCAAGGCTTGAGATCGATGGCCAATCCGGACAAAAAAATCAGAGAGGCGGTGCGGTCTCTGGAAGATTTTGCCAAGCGCCTTGACACGGTTGGGGTCTTGTTGACAGGAAAGGCCCAGGGAATAATAGGGGGGGGAGCGGAAGGCGGGGAGGAGAAGCGTTTTGAACAG
This sequence comes from Candidatus Omnitrophota bacterium, assembly GCA_023246995.1. Taxonomy (GTDB): domain Bacteria; phylum Omnitrophota; class Omnitrophia; order Omnitrophales; family Aquincolibacteriaceae; genus JAHFHI01. Next base: position 2,623 of record JAHFHI010000050.1, on the reverse strand, counting down.
GCCGGCCGCGAGCTGGCTACCGCGCTTACGCGTTTTGAAGCTTACTGGAAGTTTGCGCCTTCGGATTTTGAAGAGGTTCGGGATTTGAACCGCCAAATCCAAAAGTTTGCTGATCAGGTTGCGGAACATGAAAGTGCGATTCAGGGCGGGTCGCTGAAGGAAGCCTTGGCCGCGGCGCAAAATCTTGCCGGCTTCCCGGAGCGCAAAGCCCGCGCTTTCGAGCTCGTTCTCGATCGGGCCCATAAAGTTTTCGAAGCGGCTTTCCAACAGACCGATCCGCGGCGCAGGGAGGCGGCATTTCAACTGGCCTTTGACCTGGGCAGGATTCCTCTGGAATTGACGGCGCAGCACGAAGCCGACTCCTGGCATCTCCAAAAGGCACAGGAAGTGATTTCCCAAGCCGCTGCGCAAATTTGGCTTCCCGAACTGGTCAACGACTATTACATGGTTAAGGCCATGACCTTGGCCGAAGAAAAGCGCGAAGAGCGAGAGCGCAGAGAAAGAAAACTTCCGCCTAAAACCCAGCTGGAGTTTACTTTTAATCAGAAAATAGAAATGACTCCCAGAGGTTTTATTCTCCGGGGATTCAATAAGGAAGATTTAAAAGAGATCAGCCGGGGGGACACTTTTCGAATTAAACCTGTGGAAACAGCCGAGACGCTTCAGCCCATATTCCGGGTGACCCGGGTGGAGGGGGATAAGGTCTTTTTTGATCTTCCTAAAAGCCAGCGCGGGTATGATTATGTGCGCGATCTTCTGGAAGACAGGCTGGTCAAAGGCGGATCGCTCATCCGCACCAAGAACACGGCCTGGGAACGGCAGCGTGAAATGACGGAACATATCCTTAAGAGGATCGAGGAAAGTGCGCGGCCTAAACTCGGTCTTGAGCGCAAGGAACCTATCCGGCTGGTGACTACGGGGAATCTATTGGCCGATGGCATGCTCGGACTCCGAATCGAGCTGCCGCTTTCGCTGGACCAAGAGGAAGCGACAAGAAAAGAAGAAGGCTGGATACGGACTTTTCTGGCTGAAAAGGAAAAACGGGAGCGGGCTTTAGATCCGAAATTTCAAGGGCTGGATCACGAGCAAAGAGAGGGAATTGTCAGAGCGCTCCGCTCGGATGTGCCGTTTGTTTTTTATCAGGGTCCGCCCGGAACCGGCAAGACCACGGCCATTATTTGGCTGATCGAAGCTTTTCTGGAAAGAGCCCGTCAGCAGGGATTCCAGGCCTCTTACAAGAATCTATGGGTCCTTTCTCAAACCAATGCCGGCGTGGACAATATCATTATAAGAGAAATGGAGCGAAATGAGCGTGCCAGGGAACATGGAGAGCCTGAAACCCCGATCGTGCGGATCGGCAATAACGAAGAGGCGGTCGCTTTTCCGGTTCTTGACGCGTGGAGTAAACGCGCCGAACTTTTAGATGCGGTGGCTAAAAATCGGGCTGCTTCCAAACCCACGGTGATCCACGCAACGATTAACGGAGGCCCTTCGGATCATGCGCTTATGCAGAGGCCCGCTTTAGTGAGCGGCCATGTCGCGATTGAAGATGAGGCAAGCCGGGGGACGGTGCTTGAATCCTTTTTGCCTATTTTTACCATCAGCGGCTTAAAGAAACTTTTCTTGGTGGGCGATCCAAAACAGCTTCGCGCCCACGCTCTCGGCGATGATGAGGTTGATTCGGCGCGCAAAGAATTAAAGCGGGCGGGCGTTTCCGAATTGACCGGGCCCTTTATATCGGCGCCGCGCCGGAGCGTGCAGGATATTTTCAAACCCGCCCATCTTGAGCAATTTACCGTTTCGCTTCTTGAAAGAGCCCTGGGTATTTTTTCCGTCGCAAACGGCCTGTTTAGCGTCACCAAGCCGCCCTTTTATTTCTTCGATATCCAGCGCCGCTCCGGTTCCGACTTAGTCGAGTTGGTCAATATCCTCTATGAGGGGAGGCTCAAGGCCGGCTTAAGCGAAACGGGGGAGTTTATTTTAGACAATACCGAAGGAAGGTATCCGGAAACCAAAGAGGGATTTCAGGAGGAGCACACGGTCAATTACGGAGAAGTGGCGCGCACGCTTCAATGGATGAACACGATGATTCACGATAAAAAGCTTGAACTCAAAGACATTGCGGTCATTTCCCCTTACGCTAAGCAGGTGGAACATATTTCCGTTGCTTTTGGAAAGGCGGCACGGATCGCAGATTATCTGCGTTCCGTCGAAAAAGGCGTCCCCCTGGCTGATTTTTCGCAAAAAGAACTGGAGGAACTTCTGGGGTCCGCTTTTATTACCGATCTGGCCTATGAGCGCGGGATCGGGGAGCTCAAAGGGCTTGGCGTTTGGCGGCGGCTTGATCGCAGGGATCGCCGTAGCCGCCTGGAACAGATCGTCGGGCGATTTAAAAAGGAAATGCGGGAGTTGCTTACCGCGCCTGAATCTTCCAAGGCGGCCAGTCTTCGTAAAATGCTCGGACTTGGCGAAAATTTTGTCACGAGCGAACAGATCGCAAAAGGAGAATTGCGTGTTCTGACCGTAGACTCTTCAATCGGTTCCGAGTACAAAGCCGTGATCCTTTCTATGGTCAGGTCCAACAAAGATGGAAACGTCGGATTTTTGGCGAATATGAATCGTT
>JAHFHI010000308.1 GCA_023246995.1 Candidatus Omnitrophota bacterium | reverse complement strand
CAAGGTGCCCTTTTTCGATTTCATCCTTTGCGGCTTCCTGGATCTGTTTTTTAAGAAGGGCGATCTGTCCCCCCACATCCTCCTGTTGCTTTAAAATATAATCCGCCGGGGCCTTGAGCGTTTCCATCTTCTGCGCCGACTTTTCGGCCCACACCGTATGCTTGTAGCGGCTTACGACATCGGCGTAATAAATAAGCGCGCTCTGAATGAAATTTTCCTTCTCGTAATAAAGGCCGATACGGTAATTTTTTTCCGCATTCTTCTCATCAATGACCTGCCGGAGCTTGGCCGCCTTTTCCGAGGCCCCGGTATCGGGAAAACTCTCCAGGAAACGGTCCACTTCGGCAGACGCCTGGTCGAGTGCCCGCTGGTCCCGGAACTGGGCGGAAGACTTCACAAAAGAAGTTTCGGCAAGCTGAAAGCGCGCCTGGGCGACAAGCTCGCTTTTGGGATACTGATCGATCACCGCCTGAAAAGCTTCCAGGGCCTGATCAAAGCGGCCCCACTTTTTGTAGGCGATCCCAAGATGAAACTGGGCTTTATCGCCGAAATCGCTGAAAGGGGCGAATTTGACGATATGCTCGTAAACCTCCGCCGCTCTCGGAAGGGACGGGAGAATCTCAAGGCCGGCAAACTTTCCTTTCTTTCCGGCCAGAAAAAGATTGCCGATTTTAAACTCCCGCTCGATCACTTCTCCAAAACGCTCCGTCGCCGGATAGGAGTCAATAAGTTTTCTGTAGGCGCGGTAGGCTTTCATGTAATCGCCTTGCTCTTCATAAACCGTGCCGAGGCGGTACTGGGCCTCCGCCGCAATACGCGCGCTCGGATATTTTTCGAGAAGATCTTCAAGACGCTTGCGCGCTTCGTCAAGATCGCGCTCCCGGAAAAACTCCAGGGCCCGGTCGTATTCTTCTTCAGCCGCGCCGTAACCTGCCTTTTCCAAGTTTACAAACTTCCCGCTTTCCGGGGACCAAACCCAATAAGCCAGGACTTCCCGGCCGGAGAAAAGGGAAAGCAAAAGGAGGGCTGTTAAGAGTCTTAAAGGTTTCATAACTGTTTGGAGGATCTCACTTTATGGAATTGGGCAGGACTATAACACGCATCAAAGATTGTGTCAATTCTGCATTTTGAAGCAATTTATCGCAAATGAAGCCTAGACTGGACGGGTCTGGCTCAAAATCCAGGATAAATAGGCCCTGCTCCCTTTTGAAATTCGGAAAGCCACAATCTCCGGAACTTGATAGGAATGCTTCTCGCGGATTGCCTTTTGGAGTTTTGCGAAAAGAGACGCCCGGGTTTTGATGAAAAGCAGGACTTCCTTGGAGCGCGCCTGCTTACCCCGCCACCAATAAAGAGATTGAACGGGCCCGGAAATGTTAACACAGGCCGCAAGTCTTTTGTTTAGAATGGATTGCGAAATTTTGAGGGCTTCACGCTTGGAAGCCGCTGTAGAAAGGACCAGCAGGCAGGTCAACTTTTAACGAGGCGATTTAAGGGAGGCCTGATATCCGGTTTCCGGCCCGGCAAGCACAACATGTCCCTCGCGGGCAAGCCAGCCAAGGCTCATCAGCAAAAGCTCGCGGGGGTTTTTGGTCCCCTTGACCAACTGATCAAGATTAGCCATGCCATGTTCATCCAGGTAGTGCCAGATGTCTCCAGCCGCAATGCCGATTTCGGTGATCATAAGTGCCCCTTTTATGAAGCAAAATTTAACTTTTTCTAAGATGGCGGTGCGTATGATAACAGACGGCCACCCGGTTTCAAAACAATTTTTCGTGACCCGGAAACCTTGTCACGGTTCAAAACATCCCGCAGGAACCGTCCCGTGTGGCTGCCCTTTTGGCCCGCCACCTCCTCCGGGGATCCCGCGGCCACAATTTGGCCGCCCCCCGCCCCGCCTTCCGGTCCCAGGTCGATAATATAATCCGCCATTTTGATGACGTCCAAATTGTGCTCGATCACAAGGATCGTGTTGCCCTGCTCCCGGAGCTGAAAAAGCGCTTTGAGAAGATTTTGGATGTCTCCAAAATGAAGCCCCGTGGTCGGCTCATCGAGCAAGTAGAGCGTTTTGCCTGTGGCTTTCTTGCTAAGTTCGCTCACGAGCTTGATGCGCTGGGCTTCGCCCCCGGATAAAGTCGTGGAGGGCTGGCCGAGCTTGACATACCCGAGCCCGATCGTCTTAAGAAGCACGAGGCGCTCCCGGACCGGCGGAATGTTCGAGAAAAATTCCAGAGCCTCGTCCACCGAAAGATCGAGAACGTCGGAGATGCTTTTGCCTTTGTATCGCACTTCAAGCGTTTGGTCGTTATAGCGCCGCCCCCGGCAGCTTTCGCAAAGCACATACATGTCGGGCATAAAACTCATCTGGAGTTTTTCATAACCTTCCCCCCTGCAGTTTTCGCAGCGCCCGCCTTTTAAATTGAAGCTGAACCGCGAGAGGGTGTAATGCCGGACTTTGGCTTCGGGAAGTTCGCTGAAGGCTTTGCGGATAAAACCAAACAGGTCCGTATAGGTAGCCGGGTTTGAGCGCGGG
>JAHFHI010000307.1 GCA_023246995.1 Candidatus Omnitrophota bacterium | reverse complement strand
AAAAGAAAAAGGCGTTCAACGAATGACTCGCTGAACGCCTTTGTTCAACCTTTAGGGCTTTTTATTTCCGGAAAGACACCGTTGTCCCTCCGGGAGAAAACTAGTTTGCTATTTCTTCGGAAACAATAATCGCTTCCGCGATTTCCTTCAAAGAGTGCCGCTTTTCCATGCTCTGCTTTTGAAGCATCCGGTAGGCCTCCGGTTCGCTCATCTTGTGGCGCCTGATCAGGATGCCCTTGGCCCGCTCCACGCGTTTGCGGGTCTCGAGCGCCTCCACCGCGATGATCTTCTCGGCCAGAAAATTCGTATTCTCGATCGCCACGGCGGCCTGATTGGCCACGCCCACAAGCACCCGGATTTCATCCGCCGCGAACTCATGCTCGGAAGTCGTGTAACAGTTCAAAACTCCGATGACCCGGTTTTTAATCATCATCGGAACCGACAGGAGCGATTTCAAGCCCTCGGCCCTCGCTATTTCAGGGTACTTATAGTCCTTGTCCTGGCTCACGTCCAAAACCTTAATGGGTTCCTTCTTTTGCACCGCCCGGCCGCTCACGCTTTCCCCCACCTTCACGGGGGGTTTAGTGCGGTAGTTTTCGCTCAGACTTTGCGTCGCCTTGATCACGAGCTCCTGTTTTTCTTCATCCAAAAGCATCAGCGAGCAAATTTTAGAACCCATCAGCTGGGCGGTCATCCCTACGATCAGCAAAAGAATCTCTTCCAAGTACCGGTTCGAGGAAATGGCGCGGCTAATCTCATATAAAAGGTCAAATGCATGGGCTTTGTTTAACGGGTTTTGCGTCTGCATGCTTAAAATATTCGTCTCCAGGCTCTTACAAAAATGTTAAATCCTTTTACATTCTTGTTAGTCTTAAGGCTGCTATCCATGAGCCTTTCTCAAAAAGCACTACCTATAGCTTACTAATGCAGGATCTGTGCCAAGTGCAGGATCTGTGGCAAGATGAAATTTTTGGGGACAGCCCCTAAGCCATGCGGGAAGCTCAAGCTTGGGAAGCCTGGGATTTGATCTCCTTGCGGAGGATCCCTTCAAAAAACAGGGCCTGAAGGAAAACTCGAAGAGCCTGATACACTAAAAAAGCGTACCCCGCTCCGGCAAGACCCCAGGCCAGAATCATGGCGTAGAGAACCGGAAAATAAATCAGCACGGGAATGAACTGGATCATGAAACCGAGCCCGGCGCGGCCCATGGCAAGAATCATGGGCGCGAGCGGCAGCGTGGTGATGGCCACCCCATTTCCGAGCAGGAAAATTACAGTCATAAAATACGCGTCGAGAAATTCACGCCCGGCCATGACCTCAATGACCGGACGTCCCATGACAAGAAAAAGCACCCAGACCGCCAGGGAGAGGCCGCCCATCAGAAACACCATATGGCGCACGATCTTTTTGAAATTTTCAATCTCGCGGCGCGCCCAGCTTTTGGCAAGCTCCGGATAGAGCGATTGGTAAAGGGGATTGGTGAGGCGGTCGAGCGATGCGCACAGCTTTTTGGCGAGTTTATAGAGACTCACGTCGGTCAGGGTCAGAAGCCAGCCCACGATCAGAATGTCAAACTCCCGAAACCCCACTTTGACGGAGCCGGTAAGGTTGGTCGAGGTCAGAAAACGCCAGAGACCGGGATAGCGGACACGGATTCCTCTTAAGGGCTCTTTCCAAATACCGTGGTATCCGCGCCTCTTCAGCTCGCGCCAGGCCATAAAGGTAAGGGAAAGATAATCGAAAATTTCCGTGACCATCCAGGCCCAGACAAACCCTTTGAGCCCGGCTCCGGCGGCCCAGGCACCGGCCGCGCCTAAAAATTTAATACTCGCGCAAAACGATTTTTGGACGGAAAAAAGCTGGAAGCGGTCAAAAATGCGCAGGATGCCGGTCGGCACCCCCGCGATATTGAACGCGATAATCAGGCTGTAGAGACGCGCCAAATCCGTCATCTCCGGAGTCCAGGACTGCCAGGCCGCGATCAGCGGCACAAGTAATACTGCGATCAGGCATCCGGCCAATGCCGTGGTCCCATCGACCAGAACGCCGAATTTGATGAGCGCTTTAAAACCGGAGGCGTCCGCCCGTTCAAGGGCCTCGGAGCCGTATTTGATCATAAACTGCCAGGACTGAAAGTTGACCAGGCGGTCAATGATCCGGACGTAGGCATCGATTAAGACCAGCATCCCAAGAACTTCCGTGCCCAGGGCCCGGGCGCTGACGGCAAAAGTCAGAACACCGAGGATGGCCGAAACCGTGTCTCCGCTTAACAGAAGACCGGTATTTTTAAAAAGGCGCCGGAAAACCGGATTGGTTCTAAAATCGGTCAAAAAGGCGGTAAAAGGCATACGCGGCATGATCTACCACTCATACTCGGGATCCGGCACGGTTTCATCTCCGTCAAGGATGCCGATACGGGACTTCAGGCGGCTCCAAAAGGATCCCTCCTGCGCGGCGGAACCTTCAGACTCCCCGGAGTCCATCGCAGGACTGCTTTGGGTGCCAGAGTCCGCTTCAGGTTCATCATCAGAAA
>JAHFHI010000049.1 GCA_023246995.1 Candidatus Omnitrophota bacterium | reverse complement strand
AGCGGCTAAAGCCAAAAGAGAAGCCGAGCCTTTAGAGCCCGCCGAGAAACTCAAAAAGGCTGCAAAAACAAAAGAGTCAGCTCAAAAATCGGAAACCTCTGCCGAGGCTCCCCAGACCCAAGATGAAAAGGCCCCGGAGAAGAAGGAATCCGAGAAGAAAGGCGGGTTCTTGCGTGCTCTTAGAAAATTCCTCAAAGGGGACGAGGAATCCCATTAAGATAGAACTCTCGCGCCGGGTCCTTTCGGTTCAGCCTTCCGTGACCCTGGCGATTGCCGCTAAAGCGGCCGAGATGAAAGCCCGCGGCCTCAAGGTGGTGTCCTTGAGCGCGGGCGAGCCCGATTTCGACACGCCTGAACCGATCAAACAGGCGGCCATTGAGGCGCTTCAAAAAGGTTTTACCAAATACACTCCCGCTTCCGGAACCCTCGAACTGCGTACCGCTGTTTCAAAAAAATTGAAACGGGATCAGGGTCTTGATATTCCTCCGACCCAAATCATTGTTTCGGTCGGGGCCAAGCACGCTATCTTTAACGTTCTCTTTGCCCTTCTTAATGAAGGCGATGAGGTTTTGATCCCCGCCCCCTACTGGTTAAGCTATCCCGAAATGGTGACGGTGCTCGGAGGAAAATCCGTTTTTTTGGAAACGAGCGAAGCCTCCGGGTTTAAAGTGACCCCTCAAGATTTGCGCGCTGCGCTAAGCCCCCGTTCTAAAGTTTTAATCCTGAATTCCCCCTCGAACCCCACCGGAGCGGTTTATACGCGCCAGGAGCTTGAAGGGCTTGCCTCCGTGGTCAAAGAACACCCCGGCCTTTTGGTGTTAAGCGACGAGATTTATGAAAAACTCATTTTTGACGGCAGAAAGCATGATTCAATAGCCTCCTTGGACTGCGAAATGGCCGCTCGAACCGTGGTCGTAAACGGGATGAGCAAGGCTTATTCCATGACCGGCTGGAGGCTCGGCTACGCGGCGTGTCCTTCCAAGGATCTCGCCCAAGCCGTGGGAAGCATTCAGAGTCATTCCACATCGAATGCCACTTCCTTTGCGCAGGCCGGAGGCACCGTGGCTCTTGAGACCGGGGAGGCCGAGGCTCAAAAAATGTGCCGTGTCTTTGAAAAACGCCGGGACTCCTTTTTTGCCAGACTTTCGGGCATTCCCAAAATAAAACCTTTCAAACCGGGCGGGGCCTTTTATCTTTTTGTGAACACACGCCAGACCGGCATCGATTCCCTCAAGCTTTCCGAAAGACTCCTTGAGGAAGCGCTTGTCGCGGTGGTTCCCGGAAAACCCTTCGGCAGCGACGACCATATCCGCTTAAGCTTTGCCACTTCAGACGCGGTTTTGGACGAAGCCGCGGACCGCATCGAAAACTGGATCCGCCAAAATACCTGACGCGCGGCCGGATCCAGACCTTTCCGCCTCAAGGACAAGAGATCTTTTCCTCCCCTCTAATTTTTTTAAAAACCGGGCTTTCTCCCGCCCTTGCGTTGATTTAAAATCCCGGGCAGGACAAAAGAAAATGCCTTTCCTTGCCAAGGCGCTACCCGCACAGCTTTTTTATCTTGGGATGATTCTGGGGTTTATGGGTTCTCCCGGCCCGCTCCATGCCGCTCATCTCCCGGACGAGCCATGGCGCCTGGTCCGCTCCCGTTTAGGAATCGAGGAATACCGGCATCCTACGAGCGGTTTGCGTGTGCTTCTCCGGGAGGAACATTCGGCGCCCGTGGTCACCCTGATGACGGTTTACGGTGTAGGCTCGCGGGATGAATCCAAGGGAACCCGGGGCTTTGCCCATCTTTTAGAGCACATGATGTTCCGCGACAGCGCGGCTTACCGGCGCCCGAGCGGAAATTCCGTTCCGGAAATGATGAACCGCATTGGAGCGATTTTTAACGGACGCACCGGGCATGACGCGACGGATTTTTATGCCGTGATCCCCAGGGGCGGAGTGGAAACGGTTCTTGGGATCGAGGCGGACCGGATGAAAAATTTGACTCTCGGCCAAGAGGATTTGGATCTGGAAAAAAGCGTGGTCGGAAGCGAGTTTGACCGCCTTGAAAACTCACCGCTGACCAGCCTTGAATTCGCGCTTTGGGGCAAAACCTTTGGGGACCATCCCTACGGCCGGCCGGTGATCGGCACCCGTTCGGATTTAAAGAAGGCAACCCCGCAAGCGCTGCGGGAATTTTACGCCCGTTTTTACAGACCCGATAACTGCCGGCTCGTGATCACGGGCGATTTCCGGACCGGAGAGCTTTTAGCCAAAATCGACCGATATTTTGGAAGAATCGGGGCTTTGTCCCAAGACCCTTCGCCTAAACGGCCCGGGAATGCGGCCGTAAAGCGGCGGTTCCGGCGCGTCACCCTTCATCGGGCAGACCAAATGGAATCCCTCGCCTTAGCCCAGCCCATTCCAGCCTTTAACTCAAAGGATATCCCTGCGCTTGAAGTTCTGGCCCAGATTTTGGGAGGAGGGAAAACAAGCAGGATCTATAAAGGGCTTGTCGATCGCGGGCTGGTAAACGAGGCCGGAACCGAAATGTTTAAAGATCATGACGCCGGGCTCCTTATAACGCGTGCTTTCTTTGCACCGGGGACGCGGCATCAAGAAATCGAAAAACGGATTTTTGAGATTTATCGCCGTCTGCGGATTGCGGGAGTTTCCGACCGTGAGCTTGTTGGCGCGAAAGCGGCCCTCGGACGACGTTATAATTTTCAATGGGACGGGACTTTCGCGCTTGCCGATGCCTTAAGTGAGGCGGTTGCGGCGGGAGACTGGACCTCCTTTGTGGACGGTCCTGAAAAAATCAAACATGTGACGGTTGGCGATATTCACCGTGTGGCCCGGAAGTATTTGACAAAAGGCAATACGACGGCGGCGCGTCTTGTCTCAAAGAAACGGAGCGCACGGGCAAAGCCCCGGGAGGGTGCGCCGCCTCTTCCGGAAGCACCCAAAGAAAAAGATTTTCCAAAAAAGACGCCAGTTCCTGCGAAAGCCAAGCAGTTGGGTCCGGAAGATTCCGATGGGATCTTCTCGGGCTCAAAATTTTCCGCTCGCGTGAAGACAAGCCGGGTCGGTTCGATTCAAGCCGTGACGCTTGGCATGGGCACTCCCGGCATCGTATCGGTTGCCGGGTCTCTTGACCGGGCGGGGCTTGGTTACAGCCCGGGAAAAGCCATTCCGGTTCTTGTCACGCTCATGCTTGAAGAGGGAACGCTAAAGCGGGGGAAACTTGAGATTGCCGAAAAACTTGAAGAAATGGGAGGCGAGATCCGATTTCAAACCGGCCTTGAGAGGGTGGGTTTTCAAGTGCGGGTCCTGGCAAGCGATCTTGAAGCGGCGATGGGAATCCTGGCCGAGGAACTTCGGATGCCGGCTTTTGATCCCAGGGAGTTTGAAAAAAAGAAAGCCGCCGCACGGGCCGCGCTTCTCAAGGCGGCTTCTTCTCCCCCGGAACAGTGCCGGGCGGCGCTTTCCCGTGCCGTTTATGACTCCGGGCATCCGGCCTTTCAACCCAAGTTTGAGCGGCAAATGCAGGAGCTTGACCGTTTGAGCGTTCGCGACCTTTCGGAATTTCATGCCAACCACTACGGTCCGCATGGGATGATTCTGGTCGCGGCCGGCGATGTGACGCACGAAAAATTTTCGGCCCTCGTGAAAAAATTCTTCGGAGATTGGCGGAAGCATAAAATTTCAAAACTTAAAGTCAGCCGAGTTTCCATGCCGATGTCCGGTTCGATGAAGCATATCCAGCTGCCCGATAAACCCCAGATGACTCTCGCGCTCGGACATGGCATTCCATTCAATATGCGGGACAAACGGTTTTATGCTCTTTACCTGGCCAACCGGATTCTGGGAGGAGGCATGAGCGGCCGGTTTGCCTCCCGGCTGCGCGAGAATTTGGGACTGACGTATCATATTTTTTCGGATTTGGAAGATTTCGGCCGCGATCTTGAAGGTTCGTGGCATATTGAAATGATTCTTGGGGCAGCTCACGCGGATCAGGCGCTGGCTGAAATTCATACCGAGATCGCCGGATTTCTCAAGGAGGGTGCGGCCCCGGGCGAGCTTCAAGACGCTAAAAATGGGGTCCTCGGTTCCTATCAGGTTAAACTCGATAACACTTCGGGCGCTGCGGCGGCACTCTTGCGCGGGCTGGAATGGGGTTTTGGCCCCGGGTTCCTAGAGGAGTTTCCTCTAAAAATAAGCGCTCTCAAAGTCGAAGACGTTCATGAAGAGGCCCGGAATTTTTTTCATCCAAACAGGCTTGCGGCAGTTTTGTGCGGCAGCTTTCCGGAGGAGCCGGCAGGAAAGGAAGAAGGGTAGCGCGCGATGCATCTTCGGAAAATCAGGGCCGGGCAGGATCTCGACCGGGAAGCCCTTGAAGCGATGCTTGCGGACCTTCATTACCGGAAGCGGGAATTTGTCAGCCTGCCCGGAGAGTTTTCCGTCCGGGGCCGGGTCGTGGATATCTATCCGGTGACCTACCGCAGCCCGGTCCGCCTTGAATTTGAAAATGAAACAATAAGCTCCATCCGGGATTTTTCACCTGCCGACGGCCGTTCGCTCGCCAGCTTCGAAGAATTGTTTTTGATTCCGCTCACGGAAATATTTCAGAGAAAAATCTCGCAGGCCGCGAAAACTTTCGAAGAATTCGAGCCTCTTCAGGGATCCAAAGACCTGCAGCCCGGTGATTTTGTGGTGCACCTCAAATACGGCATCGGAAGGTTTCTCGGGACCAAAGTGATTCAGATGCAGGGTCAAAAGCGCAGGCACCTTGCCATCGAATATGCCGACCGGGAGATTCTCTATCTCGAACCGCACGAACCGCTCGACCGGTTCATCGGGGGAGAAGGCAAGGCGCCGAGGCTGACCAAACTTCACGGCAAGGAATGGGAGAGGATCAAGGAAAAGACCCGCCGTGCGGTTTCGACTTTGGCCGGAGAGCTCTTAACCCTGCAGGCTCTGCGCAGCTCGGCAAAGGGATTGGCTTTTCCCAAGGATCATCCCTGGCAGGCGGCTTTTGAAGAAGAGTTTCCGTTTGAGGAAACGGCGGATCAAAAAAAGGCCGTCAGCGAAGTGAAAGCGGATATGGAGCGGCCCCGTCCCATGGACCGGCTGCTTGCCGGCGACGTGGGATACGGCAAAACCGAAGTCGCCATTCGGGCGGCCTTCAAGGCCGTGATGAGCGGCCGGCAGGCGGCGATGCTTGTTCCCACCACGGTTCTTGCCGAACAGCATTTTCATGTTTTCAAAAACCGGATGCGGAATTTCCCCGTCACGGTCGAGAGTCTTTCGCGTTTTCGTTCCCGGAAGGAGCAGGCCGCGATCGGGGTCTCTCTCAAAGCAGGACTGACCGACATCGTGATCGGCACGCACCGGCTTTTCTCCAAGGACATTCATTTTAAAAATTTGGGGCTTGTCGTGATTGATGAGGAGCAGCGCTTCGGCGTCAAGCACAAGGAAAAACTCAAAACGCTCCGCAGTATGGTCGATGTGCTCACGCTTACGGCCACACCGATCCCTCGAACTCTTTATATGTCGCTTGTCGGGGTGAGGGATATGTCGGTTATCAATACCCCGCCCAAGATGCGCCTGCCGATCGAAACCTATGTGCTGGAGTATGACGATCAAAAGGTTATCCAGGCCGTCCGCCGTGAGCTTGAACGGGGCGGGCAGATTTATTTTATCCATAACCGGGTTGCTTCGATCGAAAAGGTGCACGGGCATCTCTCGGAGATCCTCCCGGGAGTTCGTTTCGGAGTCGCGCACGGGCAAATGGAGCCGGAGACCCTTGAAGCGGTGATGGAAGAGTTTTTGGAACAAAAAATCGACTGTTTGATCGCGACCAATATCATTGAGTCGGGGATCGATATCCCGAATGTAAACACCATTATCGTGAACCGGGCGGATCTTTTCGGGCTGGCGGACCTTTACCAGCTGAGGGGCCGGGTGGGCCGGTATCATGAAAAAAGGCAGGCTTACGCCTATTTTATGGTCCCTAAAAACTGGGTGCTTACCCAGGATGCCGAAAAAAGGCTTGCCGCCATTGAACGCTTCACCGAGCTCGGGTCAGGGTTTAAGATTGCTCTCGAGGATCTCGAGATTCGCGGGGCCGGCAACCTGCTCGGACATGAGCAAAGCGGTTTTATCCATGCGGTCGGCTTTGATCTTTACTGCCGGATGCTGCGCAAGGCCATTGACGATCAAAAGAAAAAATAGGGGTGTCGGGCAAGACGAGGGGCAAGCCCAGGCTAGAAAGACTCAACGCCTATCAATAAAGCTCAAAGGAAATCAGGGATATCGTTTTTAATGCCCCCGGAATGGCTTTTCCTTGAAAAATAGCCAAAATTTTGATATAAATATTCTCCCCTTTATGAAGATCCCGAACTTTTTTTTCCTCATCGGCATGGCTTTTTTGGTTCTGAATCCGCCCCTTGGATGGGCCACGGAACGCCAACTCCTGGATCAGGTGGTTGCCGTTGTCAACGATGAAGCCATTACCCAAAGTGAGCTCGACGTCGTCCTCAAGCCTCTTTATGAGGAATACCGCAAGCATTATATGGGCGAAAGCCTTATGAAGGCCTTAAACGAGGCGCGCCAGAAAATTTTAAGCCAGCTGATCGAAGACCGCCTGGTTTTTCAGCAGGCCAAAACCCAGGGCATTCACCCGCCGGATAGCGAAATTGAAGAAAAGCTCACGGACTTTAAGACGCGCTTCAAGGACTCACAAGAAATGGACAGCGTCCTTCAAGCCGAAGGTTTAAGCCTGACCGATGTGCGCAAGAGAATCGAACGACAGGCCATGATTCGTGAACTTCAGGACATGGAAATCCGCTCTAAGATCGTGATTTCGCCGACGGATGTGGAAGCGTATTACAGGGATCATCCCGAAGAATTTACTTCTCCGGAACGCCTGCGCTTCAGGACCCTCACCGTGAAAAAGAACGAAGAGGCGCGGACCAAAGGAATCACCGACGAATCGGCGCGCACCAAAATTGAGGAGTTGCGCCGGTGGATTCTTTCCGGGGATGACTTCGGAACGCTTGCCGAAAAAAATTCCGAAGATTCCAGCGCCAGACAAAAAGGCCTCGGCGACTGGGTGGAACCCGGTTCGATGATCCCGGATATCAACGATGTGGTTTTCAGCCTCCCGGTAGGGGAGGTTTCCAGGGTGATCGAAACCCCGATGGGCTACCACCTCTTCCGCGTGGAGGAAAAAGAAGAGGCGCACAGCAAAACTCTCGACCAGGCCCGGGAGGAGATTTTTGCCAAGCTCTATAAAGAAAAGGTCAGGAACCGTTTTCAATCCTGGATGGAAGATTTGAAACGCGAAGCGTACATTTCAATCCGTTGATTCTTCCTCCCTTACAAAGTTCCCCCCTTCAACCGCTTCAAAATAGCCTGTTCTAAGAGAACCCAAGATGAGCGCATGGCCTCAAAGGATTGCCGTCACCCTCGGAGACCCCGGAGGGATCGGTCCGGAGGTGACATTGAAAGCGCTTCGGGAATTCCGGCTTGATCCGCGCTCGGAACTCGTGATTTTTGGGCCCCTCGCCGCCCTTGAGCTTTTAGAAAAGAAAGGTTGCGGCCCCACAATTTTGCGGGAGCCTGTCGCGGGAAAAAGCCATGCCCCGAAATCCGGCCGTAAAAAAGAAAGCCGGATATATTTCTGTGACACTTCCCAACAGGCCGGGAATCATCTGGCCCGGAAATTTTCAGCCCGCAGGCATCCTCTTGCCGGCAAGCTGGAAAAGGGACACTTTGAAGCCGGACGGGTGTCTTTGGCCAATGCTTTTCAGGCCCGCGCCGCTCTCGAAGAAGCAACCCGGCATACCCTTAACCGCACTTTTGCCGCCCTTGTGACCGCGCCGGTCAACAAAACCGCCATGCGCCTCATCGATCCGGGCTTTCACGGGCACACGGAATATCTGGCCGCAAAGGCGGGCGCCAAAGAGTATGCCATGATGTTCGTAAGCCCGCGCCTCAAGGTGACGCTCGCCACGATCCATGTGCCGGTCCGCCGCGTGAGCGGACTTGT
>JAHFHI010000048.1:5324-8058 GCA_023246995.1 Candidatus Omnitrophota bacterium | reverse complement strand
AAGTCGAGAGAATCACGGTTTCGTCAATCCCGGGCCGCTTGAGGGCCTCCCGCAGAGCCTGACCCAAAAGATCGCCGCTAAAATGAAGCCGCTCCCGGATCTCAAGAGGACAATTTTGATGGCTGATGCCGAAGACAAAAAAACTCATAAGGATTCCTTACTGCCAGTAGGGGTGGCTTCCCTGGATAAGCCGGGTCCCCACAAAACTGAAAAGCACAAGGCCGAAAGCGATGATGCTCAAAAGCGCCACCTGCTTGCCCCGCAGCGACGAGACATAGTGAAGATAAAGGACCACCGCATAAAAAACCGCGGTCACGATCGTGGCGATCGTCTTCGGGTCCCAGAGCCAGTAACGCCCGAAGGCGGCCTTGGACCATAAGAAACCCACGCCCAAAGCGCAGGCCAGAAGCGGAAGCCCCCAGAGAAGCGGCTGATAGATGAGCCGCTCGAGCTCGTCAAGCGCGGGCAGCTTGTGGTAAAAAGCGCCGGCACGCCGGGTTTTCAGTTCGCGGCTTTGAATCAAATACAAAATTCCGGCCGCAAACGAAATGGTGAAACTCGCGTAGGCAAAAAAAGCGCTTGTGATATGCACCACAAAATAGGGGCTGATCAGTTCCATTTTGACGGGCCGGGCGTGAATCTCGCCGATCGGAAGTTTCGATATCCCGGCCGCCAGGCTCAAGAGAAGCAGGATAGGGGTCAAGACCAGCCCGAAAAGTTCGCGGCGGATTCGGACAAGCAAGACCAGATAGACAAAAGCAAGCGACCTGGCGAAAAACCCAAGAGCCTGGGTCAGGTGCGCCATGGGGAGGAAAAAACCCTGGTCCATGGCCTCCGCGCCGAGATAAAAAGTGTTCAAAAGAAAACCCGCGCGAATCAAAAAAGGCGCCCCTCGCGCCGGAAGCGGCCCGAGATCCCAGAAATAAAAAAAATAATATAAAAAAGCCGCGCCGTAGGCCGCCGCGGTGAACCAAATAAGCAATAGCGAAAAATCCACTGTCTCTCTCCCGGCTCTGAAACGTGACGAGGATGGAATAAAAGGAACGTGAGGCTTTGATCCCCTCATCCTCCCCTTCTCCCCCGAGGGGAAAAGGGATTCCCGATAAAAACACAGACCTCAAAACATTATTTAAATAATTTTTTCCCGTTCGGAAGCTTGCTTCTCGCAGCGTTCCAGGAAATCTTCGAACTCATCCTCAAGAGCCAGGCGCGGCGCGGGCTTAAACCCCGTGATGCGCTCAACGGCATCCAGCGTGCGCAGGTCAAAGGGATCGCACATCGCAAGCTTGAGCTCCCCTTCGGCCGATTCAAGCGGCACCACGCGATGGGCCTTCATGAATTCAAAGCTGAAAAGCCTCGCGTTTTCGCGCTGCGGGAAAACACTTTTCAAGCTGACATAGGGCAGGTTCAGTTTCTTTTCAAGCATCCGGCCCACATCCTCGGACTTGACCGCGTTCATGGCAATCAACACCTGGCCGAGCCGCCGCCCGCTCGCGAGGTGCACTTTGAGCGCGGCCGCAAGCTGTTCCTGGCTGATCAAGCCCGCGTTCAAGAGGATCTGACCGATGGGATTAAGCTCTTTAAGCTCCCGGGCCGGTTCCATATCGGGCGCGAGAATTTCCATGGCGTGGGTCAGCTCGCGTAAAGGCGAAGACCTCCGGTCACGCAGATAATGGCTCCCGGGCTGCGACTTGAGAAAACTCTTTACCTCTGCGGCATCCTGGGAAATTTCCCCGAGGCTCTTATATTCCCGGCTCAAATTATTGCAGGCCGCCACCACGCAAGACATGAGCGGGAAGGACTCGCTTTTGCCCTGCCGGTTTTTGACCCGGATGAAACCCCGTTTTTGATCGGCTTCATTATAATAAGTGAGAATAATGCGGTCAAATTCGCTGATAAATTTACGGGCAAAGGCCTCCTCCCGCTCCGGGGCGAGGACCACAATGAAATCATCCCCCCCGATGTGGCCGATGAAACACCCGCCCTCCTCGGGCGCGACCTCTTCCCGGGTCCGGACCAAAATTTTCGAGCTCTGACGGATCACGTCATCGCCTTTTTGGAATCCGTAGCGGTCGTTAAAAGCCTTGAAATGGTTGATATCGATATAGAGAATGGAGAATTTTTCGCCCCGCTCGATCTTGGCGCGGATGACGCGCTCGATCGCGATGTTGCCCGGAAGATGGGTCAGGGCGTTGGCCTCCATTCTCTGGCGCGCGCGCGAAATGTTGATTGACACCCGGAGCTGGAGGACAAGCGGGTTAAAGGGTTTGATCAAAAAGTCATCAAAGCCGCGGTCCTGGCTCATCACGAGCTCCGAGATTCTGTCCTCCTCGGTCATGAGAATAATCGGGATGGCCGTCCACTCGGACTTTTGGCGGATACGCTCGATTAAGTGGCGCCCGCCGATGCGGTCCATCTCGGTCGACAGGAGAAGCAAATCCACGGATTGGCGCGCGAGAATCCTTAAGACCTCTTCGCTTTCCTCGGCTTCAAGGACGTGATAGTGCCGGGCTGTAAGACGCGTTGAGACAAGCGCCCGGACCTGGGGATCTTTTTCAGCAACAAGAACCCTCACTCGTAGCTTTCCTCCTTCCGGGGATAGTCTCCGCTCAAAACATCACGGCGGTAATCTTGAGCGGCGCGGCGGATAGTTTTCTCCAAAGACGCGTAAGCGCGCACAAAACGGGGTTTCACGCCCGAGGTAATTCCGAGCATGTCGTGAAGCACAAGCACC
>JAHFHI010000048.1:0-5314 GCA_023246995.1 Candidatus Omnitrophota bacterium | reverse complement strand
CTCCGGCCCCGATCCCGATCACGGGGCAGCGCACCCGGGATGAAATTTTTCGCCCAAGCGCCCGGGGCACGCATTCGAGCACAAAGCTGAAGACTCCAGCCTTGTCCAGGAAAAGCGCGTCTTTTAAAATCTTGGCGGCGGCTTTCGGCGTGCGTCCCTGCACTTTGTATCCCCCAAGCGAACTCGCGCTCTGGGGGGTCATCCCGAGATGGCCCATCACCGGAATTCCGGCGCCCAGAAGCGCGCGGATCTGTTTTTCAATGCGCCGGCCGCCCTCGAGCTTGACGGCATCCGCGCCGCCTTCTTTCAAAAATCGCACGGCACTGCGCAGCGCCTTCGCCGGAGTTTCGTAGGATCCGAAGGGCATGTCGGCCACGACCAAGCTCCGTCGGACCGCCCTGGAAACCGCCTTCACGTGATGCAGCATTTCACGCATCGTCACGCCCACCGTGCTTTCATAACCAAGCACCACCATGCCGAGCGAATCTCCGACCAGAATCACGTCGATTTCCGCCTGATCGAGAATCCGCGCGGTCGGATAGTCGTAGGCGGTGAGAACCGTAATTTTTTCCTTTTTCTTTTTTGAGTAGATCGCTTTGGCTGTAAGACGCGTCATATTTTCAGGTCCGGATTTCAGAACGCCCGCTCTCGCGGGGAAAAATTGCGATCAGGCGGGAATGCCCCGCTGCCATTTGTAGGCGTGCATGAGATTTTGCATGAGCATGGTCACCGTAAGCGGGCCGACGCCTCCGGGAACGGGCGTAATAAAAGAAGCGCGCTTCGCGGCTTCTTCAAATTCGATATCCCCCGCAAGCTTGCCGCCCACATCGGTTGTGCCGACATCAATCACCACCGCGCCCTCACGAATCCAGCTCCCTTTAATCAGCCCGGGCTGGCCCGCGCAGCCGACCACGATATCGCCTTCGGCCACGAGCCGCTGAAGGTCTGAGGCCGATGTCCCGGTATTGCAAACAAGGGTCGTCACGCGCCGTTCGCCCAAGAGCATCTGAAGCGGCCGGCCGACAATCGCGCTTTGGCCCACGATCACGGCTTTCCTGCCGCGAAGCTCGGTTCCGGATTCGCGCGCGGCCCATTCGATCAAGTTAAGCGCGGCATAAGCCGTAGGCGGGATCAGCCGGGCCCGGCGCAGAACAATCAGCCCAAGACTTGCCGGGTGAATCCCCTCGACATCCTGCTTTTCATCCAAGTGCTGAAGTACCCGGTCGGCATCAAAACCCTTCGGAAGCGGCATGGCCACAAAAATGCCGTGAAATTTTCCATCGTGCTTTCCGGAATGCTGCTTCAGATTTTGGATCAAATCTCCGGCCTCCCGGATTTTTTCGCTCCCGATTCTTTCAAAATAAATGCCGAGCTTAGCCGCCAGTTTTTCCTGCTGCCCGATATACCAGCCTGATGCCGGGTCTTCGCTTGCCTGAAGCGCCAGAAGCCCGGGCCGCGGAGCCCCCTGGGAGGTCAAGGTTTCTATTTCGGTTTTGATCCTCTCTTGAATTTTCTGCGCGAGGACTTTTCCCTCAAGAAGTCTGGCCTGGTTCAAAGGCATATTTTCCGGGCCTTTTCTTCCTCGAAACGCAGGGCAAGCCGGGTGAGCGCTTCTTCCGCGCGGTCTCTGTGAGCATGGCTCTTCATATAGCGGACATTGATCATGGCCGTGTGATAGGCGCCTTCAAAGCCGGCATGCGCAAGGGACGCGCTCACGATCAAGTCGTTTTTGATGGAACCGGAAACAAGCTCGGCCATCTCTGAATTCCACTCAAGGGCGCGCAGCGCCAGAAACGCCAGATCCGCCTGAATCTGAAAAGATTTCGCGAGCGCGGCTTCGAGTTTCTCGGGTTCCTTCCAAAGATCCATGACCTGTTTGTAAATTTTAGGGTCCTGATCCACGATCGGAAGCGCGTCATGCCGGGCTTTTTCAAGGACCTTGAGGATCTGCTCGATTTTGCTTTTACGCTCCGACTCGGCACGCTCGGCCTCGGGAGTCTCGTCCTTTTTTTTGCGCTTAAGGGAAATCCGCCCGACCATCTGCGTCAGTCCGAGCGCGAGGGCCGTGACGTAAGCCGACACGCTCCCGCCCCCCGGGACGGGTTTGTCGCTTGCGAGTTCATCCAGATACTGGCGAAGGGTCAGTTCCG
The DNA here is from genome assembly GCA_023246995.1 of Candidatus Omnitrophota bacterium. Taxonomy (GTDB): domain Bacteria; phylum Omnitrophota; class Omnitrophia; order Omnitrophales; family Aquincolibacteriaceae; genus JAHFHI01. Next base: position 3,164 of record JAHFHI010000048.1, on the reverse strand, counting down.
TGTATTTTTCCACAAATCGGGCTCCGGATTGAGAAATGTGGGGTCTAGTATAGGGAGCCCCCCAAGTCCTGTCAATCAAGCCGCGGAGCCTGATTTCCCCGGGGTTTCGTCTAAAAACCTTCTTGGCTTCGCGGGAATTTTTGGCTATGCTCGGCCGCGAGAAAAGCATGCGCCTTTCAGCGAAAACTTTGTGGGTGTCCAAGGAGTCTTTTATTCTGAACCTGAGTTTGGCGCTTTTTTCCCTCTACCCTCGGGGGAGAGGGCTAGGGTGAGGGGAAAACTCCAGATCCACCCCCCTCATCCCATCCTTCTCCCCCCACGGGGGAGAAGGATATTCTGAAAGAAGTGCCAAACTGGAGATTCTTAACTTCATGATCCAGGTAAGCGTCGTCATCCCGGCCTATAACCGCCGGGAAAAACTAGGCAAGGCCATTGAGTCCGTGCGGGCTCAAGCGGGGTGCGCCTTTGAAATTATCGTCGTGGACGACGGCTCCGCGGACGGCACGGCGGAGATGATTGCCGGAAGCTTCCCGGAAGTACGCTATTTTTATCAGGCAAACCAGGGCCCGGCCGCCGCGCGCAACCACGGAATCAAAAAAGCCCGCGGGGAATGGCTCTCTTTTCTTGATTCCGACGACGAATGGTTAAAAGGCAAGCTCGCGGCCCAGCTCGAGTTCGCGCAAAATCACCCCGAATTTCTAATCCACCAGACCGGAGAAATCTGGATCCGGGACGGCCGCCGCGTGAACCCCATGAAAAAACACCAAAAATACGGCGGGTTTATTTTCGAAAAATGCTTAGCGCTTTGTATCGTGAGCCCTTCGGCAGTCATGATCCACAAACGGGTTTTCGAAGCGGCCGGACTTTTCGACGAAACCTTCCCGGCCTGCGAAGACTATGACCTGTGGCTTCGGATCGCATCAAAATTTCCGGTCGGCCTGCTTGAGAAAAATTATGTGGTTAAATACGGGGGCCACGCCGACCAACGCTCGCACGAATTCCCCGCCATGGACCGCTTCCGCATCCGCTCTTTGAGCAAGCTCATCCTTTCGGGCATGCTTAACCCGGCGCAGCATCAGGCCGCTTCGAAAACGCTGCAGGAAAAACTTCTCATTTACACGCAGGGCGCCCAAAAGCGCGGACATTATGACGAGGCCAAAGAGCTTGCGGAAACGGCCCTCGCCGCTTTGGCGCTTCCCCTGTCATGAAACCGTACCGGCCTCAAAAAATCTACATTGAGTCCGACGCGCGGGATCTGCCCCACACGCGCAGAATTCTAAAGAACCTTCCCGGCGTGCCCTTTGAAATCATCCAGGATACGCAAAGCCTTCAGCGAGTCCTCGCCGAGCGGCCGGACCCGATCGGAGAAGGAAAGCGTTTTCTCCTGCTCAAGCGCGACAAGGGCCGGTCTTTCAAGCCCTTTCCCGAAGCCGAGGATTATCTCTCCTGCGATTACTTCACGCTTCACACCGCCGAAGGCTGCGACCTTGAGTGCAGCTACTGCATCCTTCAGGCCTACCTCACCAACCCGTTTCTGACGGTTTATGTCAACCTTGAGGAAATGCTGGAAGGGCTTGAGAAAATCCTCCAGGGAAATCCCGGCCGTTTTTTCAGGATCGGAACCGGCCAGCTTGCCGACTCCCTGTCCCTGGACCCGGTGACCGGATTTTCCGAAACCCTCGTGCCTTTTTTCGCCCGGCAGCAAAACGCCGTGCTCGAACTTAAAACCAAAAGCGCGTTTATTGACCGGCTTTCGGCCCTTAAGCATGAGGGGCATACGATCGTTTCCTGGTCCATGAACACAAAAAAAATTCAAACCGAGGAAGAGCACAAGTGCGCCTCACTCGAAGCGCGTCTGCAAGCGGCCGGGCAAGTGATTCAGGCCGGCTACCGCGTGGGCTTTCATTTTGACCCCATCATCGATTATCCCGGATGGGAAGCCGATTACGGCGAAGTGATTGAAAACCTTTTCTCAAAAATTCCGGCCGATGCAATCGCCTGGATCAGCCTGGGCTGCCTGCGCTTTATGCCCGCGCTTAAAACGCTCATGCGGGAGCGCTTTCCGAAATCCGAACTGCCTCTTGCCGAATGGGTCACGGGGATGGACGGTAAAATGCGCTATTTCAAGGCGCGGCGGATCGAGATTTACCGCGAAGTGGCGGACATGATCCGTGAAAAATCAAAACACGCGACGCTCTACCTCTGCATGGAATCCCCGGAAGTATGGCGGAAGGTTTTTGGGCTGGAATATACAAAAAGCTCGGTCTGCGCGCTGCTTGACCACGCGGGAAAATTCAGCCTGGGGATCGAAAACCCCGCGAGAAATTCCTTTTAGCCTTCCTCAACGATCTCGAAATCCTCTTCCCCGGTAGACGTTTCTTCAAACCCGATATCGAAATCAAAGGTTTCCTCGCCTTCAGAATCCGAAATGCCCTGCTCCCGGGTTTGGACCCCCGAAGGATTTTCACGCAGCGGAGGCTCTGCGGCCAAAACCGGCCGCCCGCTTAAAATACGGACTCCGAACAGGACCGCCAAAACAAAAACCCGGATGTGGAATATTTTCTTTTTCACATCAAAAACCGATTGAAGATCAGGCCCAGAAGTAAAACCTGCGGGATGGTGAGGATAAGCATCCAGAGCGCGGTTTTTTTTCCGATGTTAGACCAGACCAGGCCGACTTCGGTGTAATCGGTCACCACGCCGCCCATCAAAAACGCGAAGGCGTTTCCGAGCGCGCCGGTGCGTCGGTAAATTTCGAAGGCAAGCGGTGCCGTGCCTTCGGAACAGACCTCAAGCACCGTGGCAAGCGCGAGGGTGATGAGAAGCCCGGCCGGGGTCGGGCCCAGATAACGCTCAAAGAGTTCATGCGGCACAAGCGCCGCGGCCAGGCTCGCGAGCAAAATCCCGAGAAGAAGCCAGCCGACCACCATGCCGGCAAGGCCGGCCATGCCTGTCCAAACGCCCCGCAGGTCTTCGGCAAATCCTTTCGCGGTGAAGCGATAATCTTTAAAACGGCGCGCCAAATCCCGGCGCACCGAAAAACCGTGCGCCACAACCCGGGTGTGAACATTTTTTTCAATCCAACCTTTCCGGTCGAGCGCCTGAAAAAGCAATCCCGTAAGAATGGCCACTAAAAGCGCGGCCAAGATAATGAGGGCCCCGCG
>JAHFHI010000306.1 GCA_023246995.1 Candidatus Omnitrophota bacterium | reverse complement strand
GAGAACGATCGGAAGGACCGGAAAAACAATGGCAAAAAGAGCGAAGAGGCCTATAAAAAGGTAGTGATAAAAATACGAATTCGTAGGCATGCAGGCCATTATAAGGAGAGCGCCTTAAAAGTCAATGAGCTCTCAAGGCCGTTCGGGTGCGGGGAATTGTTACGGGGAAACGAAGAGCGTGAGGATACCCGAGTGATGATGAAACTGATTAACGTGATCGACGGGTGCGATCTCGCCGTAGGTGAAAAAGCCGGCGAGCGGCATTTTGGGGAACGCTTTGCGGATCAGGGAGACATCCCCGTTAGGGCTTCCATAGAGAATGCGCCCGCGCGCGCAGCAGTTGAAATAAAGTCCGGCCGCCGGGGCCGCGCCGCCGAGTCCGGATTTTAAATCTTCGAGCATCCGCGCGAGATCCTCCCGCGCGGCCTCGCCGTCGCGCAGGGCGAAAGTGATGTAATCGCCCTCTTCGACAGGGCTCACGCAGGTGAGCACACCCTTTTTGGTGTTGATTCCCATGATGTTGCGGATCAGATAGGGGGAGTCTGAAAAGCTGGTCTGAAAACTTTTCAGCGGAACGCCCAGAAACACGCGCTCAAAAATCTGCTCCGGGTTTTCGAATTCGACCTGGGATATGGACTCAAGCAGCATGTCATAGGCGGGCCGCCCGTCGATTTCATAAATCTTGTGGCCGTCGGCGCGGGTGATGCGCCCCGGTTCCCCGACCGGCCGGCAGGAGCGCGTGATGCCCGTTTCGACGCGGAAAGAACCCGAAAGCCCGGCTCCGGCGACGCTGTCAAAAGCGGTCTCGGTCCCGCGCCATTGGTAAGTTTTGGACTGCCGGCCCTCTTCGGCGGCCGTTCCCCCGAGAAGCGGCGCATAGCCGTAGATATTTTCAAAGCCTTCAAAAAAAAGCGGGCTTTGAAAACTGAAAGCGTCGGGGAAAATAAAAACAGCGCTCGCGGGATTTTGGCGTGAACGCAGGGCCTCGGCCGCGGCTTCGCCGGCCCGCAGATTGCTTTCCTGAAGATTTTTAATAAGGAACGGCGCGGCCTCAAGATCCTCTCCGGCGAGGGCAAGAAGCGAAAGCCCGGGCTGGCGTTCAATCTCGGCCTCTTCGGTCAGAATGCCGCAGGCGCTCGCGCCCACGATATTTTCAGTGCCGGTGATTTTCAGGACTTCCTGAAGAAGCGCCGTGAAATGACGCTGATAGCGCGACGAGGCGAAAAGAAAAATCAAACCGGGTTTGGCCCCGCCCAGTTTTTCCATGACCGCGGATGCGGCGGCCCGCGCGGCTTCCACGGCATTCAGGGATTTGGCGTAAGCGCTAGCCGAAAGCATAAAAGCATTATAAGGGGGGTGTCAAAGGTCCCCCTAAAAGGCGGCTCACCCCATGCAAAGCCCTGTCGGGACAGCCGGTTTTTGAAATTGTTTGAAGACCCGGGGGGGCATATAATGTGGGCCTATGGCATTAAGGCGCAGGGGTGGATTCGGGCAGCGTAAAATAATGGTCCGGAAGCCCGCTATTTTTTTCTTCAGTTCCGGGTGGTGGTTTAGAAAGTTAAAAAGAACATGAAGGACTCCACAGACATCAAAAAGCATTACACCCCGATCGCGCAAGGTAGCTCATTGGCTTTCAAGCTATTCAAGAAAAATCAATATGTTGCTCATCGCAGAAAACATGACGGTCAGATCCAAGGATTGGAGCAGCATTTGGAGGAAACCTCAAATCTGGCGGGCGAATTTGCTTCAAAGGCAGGCTTAAAAAAACATGGTGAGCTTATGGGCCTTTTTCATGATATTGGAAAAGCAAGCCAAGAGTTCAAGCGGTACATCGAGTCGGCGGTAGGCCTGATTAATCCGGATGAAGATGATTATGTGGATGCGCGTGGAATGAAAGGTAAGGTTGATCACTCTACTGCAGGGGCTCAGTTGATTTATCGAAATCTCAAAGATAAGGGGCCTGAAGCTTTAGTTGCGGCGCAAATATTATCGATTTGTGTTGCATCGCATCATTCGGGCATGATCGATTGTCTTCTCCCTGATGGTAAAAACAATTTCCTGAGACGAATGGAAAAGGAGGAAGAAAAGGCCCATTCAAATGAGGCTTGGTCAAATATCAAGGATGACGAACGCATAAGAATAGAGCGGCTATTCTCAAGGGAAATATCAGTAGAACTCATATCAAAACTCAAATCTCTAAAAGAGGAAAATGATTCCAAAGAGTCGCTGATGTTCAAGCATGGTCTTTTGGCGAGATTCCTCTTCAGCTGTCTGATTGATGCAGACAGAATTAGTACCGCAGATTTTGAGTTCCCTGGGAACCTCCGCATCCGCAACCAAAACAAATACTTGCCGTGGGAAATGTTGATTGATCGGTTCAAGACTAAGGTTTTTCAGAATAGTAACGAGGTTGACGCCCTAAGAAGCCGTGTTTCTCAGCAGTGTTTCGAATTTTCTGAAAAGCCAAGAGGCTTGTATCAATTAACGGTGCCGACGGGCGGAGGTAAGACTTTCGCCAGTTTGCGGTTCGCTTTGAATCACCCAAAAAAAAAA
>JAHFHI010000305.1 GCA_023246995.1 Candidatus Omnitrophota bacterium | reverse complement strand
GGACAAATGCGGACGGCCGCTAAAGAGCGCGGCGTCAATTACCCGGTTTTGGTGGATCCGGGCAACAAAGTCGCCGATTATTTCGGGGCCATTACCACCCCGCATGTCTACATTTTGGACCGGGAAGGGAAATTGGCTTATGAGGGTTCGGTCGATGATCAGGGCTGGAATGAAAACGATCCCGTGAAGACCTCTTATGCTCGAGAAACTTTGGAGGCATTGCTCGCCGGCAAGCCGGTACCCAATCCACAAACAAAAACTTTCGGCTGCACGGTCAAGCGCGCCTGATGTTTTCACCCGCCGCGCGAGCCGCGCTTAAAGCGGCACTCAACGAAGATGTCGGGCCGGGGGATAAGACTTCAAACTTTTTGGTTCCTTCAAGCGCCTGGGGGAGCGCCGTCCTTGTCGCGCGCGAAAGCGGGATTTTCTGCGGCGGTCCGGTGATAAGGGAGCTTCTGCGGGTTACGGACCGTAGGCTTGCCTGCGGATTTTTCGTCTCCGACGGAAAGCCTTTTCGGAAAAGCAAGATTCTGGCGCGTATTCAAGGCCCCGTGCGCGGCATTTTGAAAGCGGAGCGCACGCTCTTAAATCTCCTGGGCCGGCTCTCCGGGATTGCCACGCTTACGCGCGAATATGTCCGGCGTGTTTCGCGGTACGGAACCCGCATTTTAGACACGCGTAAGACCACCCCCCTTTGGCGGGAGCTTGAAAAGTACGCGGTCCGAACCGGGGGCGGGAAAAATCACCGCATGGGTCTTTATGACGAAATCTTCGTCAAAGAAAACCACAAAGCTCACGGCCGCCTCGGGCGGCTTTCTAAGATTCCCCGACGATTTTTCATGGAAGTCCGCAATCTCCGCGAGCTCAAGGAAGCTCTTGTCCTAAAACCGCGCGTGATTCTTTTTGATAATTTCCCCCCGGCGCGGCTTAAAGGCGTTCTCAAACTGGCACGCCGGAGCGATCCCCGAATTTTGCTCGAGGCCTCCGGGGGCATTCATCTCGGGAATGTCGCGCGTTATGCCCGCCTCGGCCTGGATCAGATCTCGATCGGGCGGCTGACCCATTCCCCGAAGTCCGTGGATTTTTCCCTTCTCATAGAAAAGTAAGAGAGCGGCGTATGAGCCTTTTTAAACTAAGCACCCGTCTCAAGCCCTGCGGCGATCAGCCGCAGGCGATTGAAAAAATCGTCGAAGGCTTCACGGCCGGAAAGCGCGAGCAGGTGCTTCTCGGCGTGACGGGCTCGGGAAAAACGTTCACCATGGCGCACGTGATCGCGCGACTCCAGAGACCGGCGCTTGTCATTTCCCACAACAAGACCCTTGCCGCGCAGCTTTACGCGGAGTTTAAAGATTTTTTTCCGGAAAACGCGGTGGAGTATTTCGTTTCTTATTATGATTACTACCAGCCCGAGGCCTACATTCCGCACACGGATACTTACATCGAAAAAGACGCCTCGATCAACGATGACCTCGACCGCTTGAGGCTCGCGGCCACCTCCTCGGTGCTTTCCCGCCGCGACACGATTCTGGTGGCGAGTGTTTCCTGCATTTACGGTTTGGGTTCCCCGGAAGACTGGCAGGGGATGCTTGTCCAGATCGAAAAGGGAAAGGTTCTCGAGCGGGAGGCTTTTTTGGCCGCTCTCGTGGCGATCCAGTACCAGCGCGTGGAAACCGATCTCAAGCGCGGGACTTTCCGGGTGCGCGGCCGCAACGTCGATCTTTATCCCTCCTACGGCGAACATCCGCACCGGATCGAATTCGAAGACGACCGGGCGGCAAAGATCACGATTTTAGATCCCGTCAAATTTTCACCCCTAAAGGAGCTCGCGAAACTCGCGATTTATCCGGCCAAGCACTTTGTCACGCCCTCGGGCCGCCTTGAGGCGGCGCTTCAGGGGATTCAGGCTGAACTCGTGGCCCGCGTGAGGGAGTTTCATCTCGAGGGAAAGGATCTTGAAGCCCGGCGTCTTGAATCCCGGACCCGCTATGATATGGAAATGCTCCGGGAGGTCGGGTACTGTTCGGGGATCGAAAATTACTCCCGTCATTTGGCCGGCCGAGAGCCCGGCTCCACGCCCTATACCCTCCTCGATTATTTCCCCGGCGGGGATTTCCTGACCCTGATTGACGAATCCCATCAAGCCATCCCCCAGATCCGGGGTATGTATAACGGCGACCTTTCGAGAAAAAAGGTGCTCGTGGAGCACGGCTTCCGCCTGCCCTCGGCTTTGGATAACCGCCCGCTCCGCTTTCCGGAATTTGAAAAAAAAGTCGGGCAGATCCTCTACGTCTCGGCGACGCCCGGGCCTTATGAGATGGCGCGTGCCGAGAAAGTGGCGGAACAGATCATCCGGCCCACGGGACTCATGGATCCCGAAATCGAGGTTCGGAAAACCGAAGGCCAAATCGACGACCTGATCGCCGAGATTAAAACCCGGGCCCGGAAAAAAGAGAGAGTGCTTGTGACCACGCTCACCAAGAAAATGGCCGAGGATTTGAGCCGGTATTTCAAGGAGGCCGGGATCAAGGCCCATTATCTTCATTCGGAGTTTGACGCCT
>JAHFHI010000304.1 GCA_023246995.1 Candidatus Omnitrophota bacterium | reverse complement strand
TGCTCCTCACGAAGGATTGGTGGGATTATGAGCTGGGAAACAGTATTGTGGATTTGCCGACTTTAAGACGCGAGGCCACGCGGCAGATGTATGACAAGGCCTTTAAGGCTTTCTACAACCGCCCTAAAATGTACGCCCGGCGCCTCATGAAAATACGGTCTCTTAGCCTGCTCAAAGACACGATCGAAGCGTTTTGTTATATCGTCCTGCGGCGCAAGGTGAGTCAAAGAGGAAATTATAAAAAAGAATGGCTCAAGCACCGCCGGGAAGATTTCTTCGATTTTGACTTCTCGACCCCGCTATCGGAAAACGAGGCTCGCTGGGCGAAGAATATCGCCGATCAGATCGAGGCGCTCGAGCCCGCGGCGGCTGCCGTTGCCGCCGTATAAGGGTCCGGCGTTACTTTCCCGCCCCGCGTTCCCAGTGTATTTTTTAAAGCCGCTTTTATTTTTGAAAAGAAAAGTTTAACTCCGCCAAGCGTCATCGCAAATTCCGGGTCCGTCCCGCTCTCTTTAAATCCGAAGCGTTTGATTTCATAAGGGTCGCCTGCGGAATCGTTGAAACCTTCGATACAGGTCGCCGCGCACCGGTACCCGGCCTTTTGAACGGCCTCCCGCGTGGCCTGGTTAAAATCACCCGGCATCCCGTTTGGATAGCAAAATAAGGTGCAGGCTTCCCCAATTTCCTTTTCGATTTTTGCGCGCGACTCGGAAAGCTCCCGGGTCGAGAGTTCGCCGCCGCAGCGGGAAAGAATCACATGCGAGCGCGTGTGGCTGCCGAAGCTGACCAGACCGCTCCGGCGCATTTCGCGGACCTGGTTCCAGGTGAGGGGACGGTAAACGGCAGGGATCTCAGAAGTGCCGGGCATGAGTTTTAACTCCCGGAGCAAAAAGTTAAGGGTCTCGTCTCTCTGGCGCTGCGGCATATTTTTAAGGAATGTTTTGATGGCAGCTACGGTTTGGAGTCTTGAGTTAGGCGAGGAATTGATCGTCAGAGCCGGAACCTTCTCATCCTCTGTAAGACGATAGCGGCCCTCCGGCGCTTTTTCGGCGGCCCACTCGACTTGATCGGTCCATTGGGCCCGGGCGCCGTCAAGAAAGTCGGTGGCTAAAAAAATCGTGGCCGGAACTTCGTAACGTTTGAGCAGCTCAAAAGCAATCTGAAAATTGGATTCATAACCATCGTCAAAAGTCAGGATGAGCGCTTTGGGCGGGATGGGTTCTTTTTTTTCTCGCAGGTTCAGCCAGTCCTCGAAGGAAAGCAGGGTGTAATATTTTTTTAGATAGCGGAGCTGGCGCTCAAATTTTTGAGCGTGCAGGTGCTTACCGTCATAATTCACGATTCCTTCATGGATTCGATCCGTGAAGCCGTGGTAGCAGAGAATGATGACTTTATTTCTTAAAAAGAAGCGCAGCAGGTGATGGATCTGCGAAAAATAAAAAATGCGGTAGATGAAATCTTTTAGACGGGACACGGGTAAGAGCCAGGCCTTTTGAAAGAATAGAAGAGCGGGATCATATCCTGATCCGCGCGGATGCCGGGACGGAAAGGGAACCCTGAGGTTTTTGACGCGGGAATCCAGTCGAGAGCGAAAATTTGGTAACCGTAGGGCCAGCGGATGGACGCCAGTATTTTTCCGGAATCGATAGACACCGCGTGAACCGCGCAGACGCTCTTTGAGGCGTCCAGGCCCGGGGCGTAGCGGTAGAATTTCGGAATTACCCGCGAAGTCGCCACAAAAGCGATTTTGCGGCTAAAGCAGACGCCCCGTGTCCATCCCGGGAACTTCCGGAGGGGGAGAAACTTCCGGTTTTCGATTCGGCCGAATTCCCCGTAGCCGCTGTTGGCGACCCAAAGATTTTTATCGTGCAGCCGCGCAGAGTGGGGGCGCGTCAAACCGCGGGCCACGGGCTCGCGGGTGGCGCCGGAAAATAGAACCCCCCGGCGGTCGACCGGAAAATCCGGGTGGCCCGGTTTGAGCCGGCCGATCTGGTCCGTGGAAGCGGAAAAAAAAGAGTTTTCCAGAGAGCTTCCCGCGGCAATGGAATTCAGCTGTAAATGATTGCGTTCGGTGAGCGGTTTTCTTGCCGACTCCACGGCCCGTGGCCACCAGACACTTTTAAAAGAGCCGTCGCTTTCGAAGCGAACGACGGTGTTCAGGCCCACCGCGTTGCCGTGCAGGCGGCCGCCGATCAAGGCCAGATCATGCAGGTAAAGGCATCCCGGGTAAAAACGCGATTGCAGGGGGAGAAGCGGGGAAGCTGTGTGGGAGCTGCTCTTTGTATCAAGTCGCCGGTGAGACTCCGCCACAGGCTGAAACTCATAAATTTGGTTGGGATTGCGTGAGCTTGCGATAAAAACTTTTCCGCTACTCCGGTCGCAGGCGATTCCGGAAGGATGGGGCAGCCGGATGAAGGAAACGCGATTTTTTTCGGTGCCTCCGCGAAGAGCAAGAAGCAAGTGCTCATATTCCCGCGACACCAAAAGCGTGATGCCGGCATGCTCCAATAGATCCCACCAGGGACCGCTGACCCGCGCGGTGAGAAGCTTGGGGTCGAGTTCC